>JANYBE010000610.1 GCA_025360945.1 Rhizobacter sp.
GCTGATGTTCGACTTCGGCGGCGGTAGCGCCACCGGCCGGCCGATCAAGACGGCGCAGGTCGGTGGCCCGCTTGGCACCTACCTGCCCGAATCGCAGTGGGATCTGCCGATGGACTACGAGGCCTACGCGGCCGTCGGCGCGGTCGTCGGCCATGGCGGCATCGTGGTGCACGACGACACCGCGAACCTCTCCAAACTCGCGCGCTACGCGATGGAATTCTGCGCGATCGAGTCCTGCGGCAAGTGCACGCCCTGCCGCATCGGCTCAACGCGCGGTGTCGAGGTGATCGACAAGATCATGGCGCCACCTTCTCTTTCCAGTCCAACAATGCACAACAAGCCACAGCAGGTGCAACTGCTGCGCGACCTGTGCGACACCATGGTCAACGGCAGCCTGTGCGCGATGGGCGGCATGACGCCGTACCCGGTGCTCTCGGCACTGAACCATTTTCCGCAGGACTTCGGTCTGGCCAACCCCAACAGGCAAGCGGCTTAGGAGACACCCATGCTCGAGCACCTCAAAGAAGCCGACTACGGCACGCCGCGCCGCGAGTCCGAGCAGCAAGTCACGCTCGAGATCGACGGCAACCAAGTTACCGTGTCCAAGGGCACGTCGCTGATGCGCGCCGCGGTCGACGCCGGCATTCAGGTGCCCAAGCTGTGTGCGACCGACAGCCTCGAGCCCTTTGGCTCGTGCCGGTTGTGCCTGGTTGAGATCGACGGTCGCAAGGGCTTCCCCGCCTCGTGCACGACGCCGGTCGAAGCCGGCATGAAGGTGCGCACGCAAACACCTAAGCTGCAGGAATTGCGCAAGGGCGTGATGGAGCTCTACATCTCCGACCACCCGCTCGACTGCCTGACCTGCAGCGCGAACGGCAACTGCGAACTGCAGGACATGGCCGGCGTGACTGGCCTGCGCAACGTACGCTACGGCTTGGACGGTGCGAATCACCTGAAGGCCGAGAAGGACGAGTCGAACCCGTACTTCACCTACGACGCGAGCAAGTGCATCGTCTGCAACCGCTGCGTGCGCGCCTGCGAAGAGACGCAGGGCACGTTCGCGCTGACCATCAGCGGGCGCGGCTTCGAGTCGCGCGTGTCGGCGGGCATGGACGAGTCGTTCATGGAATCGGAGTGCGTCAGCTGCGGCGCCTGCGTCGAGGCCTGCCCGACCGCGACGCTGCAAGAAAAATCGGTAATCTGGCTCGGCCAGCCCGAGCACAGCGCGATCACAACCTGCGCGTACTGCGGCGTCGGCTGCGGCTTCAAGGCTGAGATGAAGGGCAACGAGGTCGTGCGCATGGTGCCGTGGAAGGACGGTGCGGCCAACGAAGGCCACAGCTGCGTGAAGGGCCGTTTCGCGTGGGGTTACGCAACGCATCAGGACCGCATCACCACGCCGATGATCCGCAAGAAGATTACCGACCCGTGGCAGGCCGTCAGCTGGGAAGAAGCGATCGCCTACGCCGCGTCCGAGTTCAAGCGCATTCAAGCGAAGTACGGCCGCGACTCGATCGGCGGCATCGTCTCGTCGCGCTGCACCAATGAAGAAGGCTATCTGGTGCAGAAGCTGGTGCGCGCCGCGTTCGGCAACAACAACGTCGACACCTGCGCGCGCGTGTGCCATTCGCCGACCGGCTACGGCCTGAAGCAGACGCTTGGCGAGTCGGCTGGCACGCAGACCTTCAAGTCAGTCGAGAAGGCCGACGTGATCCTGGTGATGGGGGCGAACCCGACCGACGGCCACCCGGTGTTCGCCTCGCGCATGAAGAAGCGGCTGCGCGAAGGTGCCAAGCTGATCGTGATCGACCCGCGCAAGATCGACATCGTCAAGTCGCCGCACATTAAGGCCGAGTACCACTTGCAGCTGCGCCCGGGTACGAACGTGGCTGTCGTCACCGCGCTCGCGCACACGATCGTCACCGAAGGGCTGCTGGCCAACGACTACATCGCCGAGCGTTGCGAGGACAAGTCGTTCAACGAATGGCGCGAGTTCGTGTCGCGTCCGGAGAATTCGCCCGAAGCAACCGAAACGACCACCGGCGTGCCGGCAAGCGAGATGCGCGGCGCGGCGCGCCTGTACGCGACCGGTGGCAACGCCGCGATCTACTACGGTCTGGGCGTCACCGAGCACAGCCAGGGGTCGACCACCGTGATGGGCATCGCCAACCTCGCGATGGCCACCGGTAACGGCGGGCGCGAAGGCGTCGGCGTGAACCCGCTGCGCGGTCAGAACACTGTGCAAGGTTCGTGCGACATCGGCTCGTTCCCGCACGAACTGCCCGGCTACCGCCACGTGTCCGACACCACGGTGCGCAACGAGTTCGAAGCCGCCTGGGGCGTGACGCTGCAAAGCGAACCCGGTCTGCGCATCCCGAACATGTTCGACGCGGCGATCGATGGCAGCTTCATGGGCCTGTACTGCGAGGGCGAGGACATCGTGCAGTCCGACCCGGACACGCAGCACGTCGCGCACGCGCTCGAGGCGATGGAGTGCATCGTCGTTCAGGATCTGTTCCTGAATGAGACCGCGAAGTATGCGCACGTATTCCTGCCGGGCACGTCGTTCCTCGAAAAGGATGGCACCTTCACGAACGCCGAGCGCCGCATCTCGCGCGTCACCAAGGTGATGCCGCCCAAGCCCGGCTACGCCGATTGGGAAGTGACGATGTTGTTGTCGAACGCACTCGGCTACCCGATGAACTACAAGCACCCGAAGGAGATCATGGCCGAGATCGCGGCACTGACGCCGACCTTCTCGGGCGTGAGCTACGAGCTCATCGAGAAGCAGGGCAGCGTGCAATGGCCGTGCAACGCCGCAGCGCCGAACGGGACGCCGACGATGCACATCGACCGCTTCGTGCGCGGCAAGGGCAAATTCGTCATCACGCAGTACGTCGCGAGCGACGAGAAGGTGACGCGCAAGTTCCCGCTTATCCTGACCACCGGGCGCATCCTGTCGCAGTACAACGTCGGCGCGCAGACGCGGCGCACCGACAACAACCAGTGGCACAGCGAAGACCGGCTCGAGATCCACCCGGTCGATGCGCAAGACCGCGGCATCAGGGACGGCGACTGGGTCGGTATCCAAAGCCGTGCCGGCGACACGGTGCTGCGCGCGGTGGTCAGCGAGCGCATGCAGCCAGGCGTGGTCTACACCACCTTTCACTTCCCCGAGTCGGGCGCGAACGTGATCACCACTGACAACTCCGACTGGGCCACCAACTGCCCCGAGTACAAGGTGACGGCCGTGCAAGTGATGCCGGTATCGCAGCCGTCCGAATGGCAGCGAGAGTTCAGCCGCTTCGACAAGGTGCAGGCCGAGTTGCTCGAGCAGCGTCACGTGGCCGAAGCGGTGACCGGCAAATGAAGCGCGACGGCTTCAACATGGCCACCGACGGTGCGCGCATCGCTGCAATCGTGCGCTGGCGCGATGGCCAACGCAGCGAGGTCGACGACTGGCTCACCGAAGAGGTGCCGGTCGCGCTTGAATTCAACGGCATTTCGCACGCGGTGATGCTGGCGACGCCGGCCGACCTCGAAGACTTCGCGCTAGGCTTCGGCCTGAGCGAGGGCATTCTCGACAGCGCATCCGAGCTGTACGGGTGCGAGATCAGCAAGTCTGAGCAGGGCATCACCGTGAGCATGGCAGTCTCGGCACGCAGCTTCGCCGGGTTGAAGGCGCGGCGCCGCACGCTCGCCGGCCGCACCGGCTGCGGGGTGTGCGGCACGGAGAGCCTCGATCAGGTGCTGCGCCCGGTGCCCCCGGTGAGCGCGGGCGTGCCGGTGCACTCGAGCGCGATCGCCCGTGCGATGCGCGCGATGCACGCGCACCAGCACCTGAACCAGGCCACCGGCTCGGTGCACGCGGCGGCCTGGTGCGGCGCCGATGGCGCGGTGCGGATGCTGCGCGAAGACGTCGGTCGCCACAACGCGCTTGACAAGCTGATCGGCGCGCTGTCGGGCGCCCAGATCGCCGCGACCGACGGCTTCATCGCAGTAACAAGCCGCGCCAGCATCGAGATGGTGCAAAAGGCGGCGGTCGCCCGCGCGCCGCTGCTCGCCGCGGTGTCGGCGCCCACACTTCTCGCGGTCGAGACCGCAAGAAAAGCCGGCATGAGTCTGGTCGGCCTGGTGCGCCGCGACGACCTCGTGATCTACGCCCATCCAGAGCGTGTCGTGCTCGACGCGCCGCAGGCCTGAAACATGAACAACGACAATCTGGTGCGCATGGTCAACCGCATCGGCGCGTTCTTCGCCGCGATGCCGAACCGCGATGAGGCACTGCACGACATCGCGCAGCATGTGCGCCGCTTCTGGGAGCCGCGCATGCGACAGCAATTGCTCGCGCACGTGGACGATCTCGGCGGCGCTGGTATCGATGCGATCGTGCTGGGCGCGCTGTGCACGCACCGCGCACTCCTCGAGGCGGCGAGGCCGCCCGCCGATCACTCGACGGGGGGCGACGCAGGCTGAGCGGCCGCCGCTGCGCGATCACACAGCGGCGCGGCACGCGGAACGCCGATCCACGGCGCGAGCGCGCTCGCGCCCGGCGGTGTCAGCGTCAGCGCACGCGAGCCGAGCGTTCGCCGCAGCCAACCCTCGTTCAAGGCGTGCTCGAGCAACGCGACCGCGAGCCCGCCGGCCAGGTGGTCGCGCCGCTCGGACCAGTCCAGGCAGGCATACGCATAGCGCTTCGTCGCGGACAAGGGGAGCGCCACGCCCATCTGCAGCAAGGTCGTGCGCCCGGCTTCGCTGAGTACGAAGTGCCCGTCGTGCGCGATCAGGGTGCCGCTCGCCAGCAGCCCCTCGAACCAGGCCACGCCGAGTTCACCCGCCAGGTGGCTGTAGCAGGTGCGCGCCGCCTTCAGCGGCCTGTACGCGCCCTGCTCCCACTTGCTCGATGCCGATCCGCGCTCGGCCACCAGCGACAGCGCCTCGAGCGCGTGCGCGATCTCGGCGTCGGCCAGTCGCAGGTAGCGATGCCGGCCCTGAATGCGCAGCTCGACGAGCTCGCTGTCGAGTAGCTTGGCGATGTGCGTGCTCGCGGTCTGCGCACTGACGCCGGCCGCCGCCGCGAGTTCGCCGGCCGCGAGGTACTGGCCGCCCATCAGCGCCGAAAGCATGCGTGCGCGCGTCGGGTCGCCGATCATCGCGGCGATGCGGGCGAAACGCGGTTCGGGCGAAGTCATGCCGTGTGTTCGATCAGAAAATTGATGACGGTACGCTGCAGTTCATCACGGCCGGTTTCGAGGTGCATCAGGTGGGTGCCCTGGTCCAGCGCCCGGACTTGCACTTGCGCGGCACCGAGCTCGCGCCGCAGCCGCGCGGCGTCGCGCTCTTCGCACACCGAACCCCACGCGGCATACACCAGCAAGACCGGCACGCGGACACGCGACGCATCGTACAAGGCTTCGCCCGACCACAGCGCAGCGATGTCAGCCGCCGGCCCCGACGGCACCTGGACAGCGGGCGGCACGCGCGTGGCCGATGCCGGATCGGTGGCGAAATAGGCCGGCGCCCACGCATCGATGGGGCGGTCGAGCAGCAGGTTCGGTGCACCGCGCGGAACGTCGGCGATGAAGCGCCGGTATTGCTCCCACACCGTCAGCGTGTGCGAGGCCGGCAGCGCCGGCGACGCCGAGGTGTGACACGAGTTGGCTCGCATCGCGCCGTCGCGCACGACTACCGGACCGAACAGCGCGAGGCTCGCGAGCGGATGACGCTGCGGGTTCGACGCACACCGCAGCGCGGCAATGCTGCCCCACGAGTGCGCGATCAGATGCAAGGTCAAGGGCGATTGCGCCAGCCCGCGGATCGCATCCAGCGCATTCGCGAGCTGGCGCTCGGCGGCGTCGGCGCGGCCCAAGGGCGGCGAGGCATCGGCCGCAGTGGCCATCGCGGCGTAGCGCTGCGAATCGCCATAACCGGCAAAGTCGAATCCCCACGCGTCGAAGCCCGCGTCGTTGAGTGCATCGGCCCACGAGCGGCCATCGAAACGAAGGAACAGCGACAGCGCCGAGGGGAACGTCGCCCCGTGCACATACGGGGCGTGCCACGCGCATGGCCTACCGCACGCTGGCGCCGCAGATGCAGCGCCGGGGTCTTGAATCGTGGCAGGAACGATCCAGGTGTCGGCGCTCGCCATGTGCGGCGCGTTCATGCGAGCGTCAGCCCGCCACGCACGATCAGGTAGAGCCCGAGCACCAGCAGGCCGCAGAAGAACAAGTTCTTGAAGGCCTCGGGCCGCACGCGCGAGCGCAGCCACTGACCCACGCCCATACCCGCCAGCGCCGGCGCCAGCGCCAGCAGCGAGCCGGTCAACGCCGAGGCACTCAGCGCACCCCCGTGTCCCAGCGCCAGCCCCAGCGCGATCGTCGAGACCAAGAACGACAGGCCGAGCGCACGGACGAGCTTGTCCTTCTCCAACCCGAGCGCTTGCAGGTAAGGCACGGCCGGGATCACGAACACGCCAGTCGCCGCTGTCAGCAGGCCGGTCGTCACGCCGACCAGCGGAGCCAGCCAGGGCTCGAGCGCCGGCCGCACATGCAGCCGCCAGTGCAGTAGGCCGAGCACGGCGTAGACGACGAGCGCTGCGCCCAGGCCGAGACTCGCCCCCACGCCGGCGCCGAGCCAGCCTGCGCCGAGCGCGACGCCGACGCACACGCCGGCGAGCAGCGTCGCGAGCCGCTTCAGTAGCACGGCGAAATCGGGGCCTCCGATCTGCCACAGGTTGGTGACGAGCGAGGGCACGACGAGCAAGGCCGCGGCCTGTGCCGGCAGCATCACGATACTGAGCAAGCCCATCGTGATGGTCGGCAGGCCGAGCCCGACGACGCCTTTGACGAAGCCGCCGAGGACGAAGACGGCGGCGACGACAACCCACAGGTTCGCAGACAACAGATCAGACATGGGCGAGTAATTCAAGACAAAGAGTGCACGAATCATCGAGCTGAAACCATTCGCGACACTTCGGGCCGGATCGAAGCATCGCTTGCCGTAGAGTGCACGACGATGAGCACAGCACAAATCGTTGGGGGCGCCGTGGTCGCCGCGCTGCTGTTCTGGATCGTCGGCGCCTACAACCGGCTGGTGCGACTGCGCGGCGCGATCGTGCGGCGCTTTCCGCCGGTGGACGAACAGTTCAGGCTGCGCCACGCGTTGTTGCAACAGCAGCTCGATGTGATCGCGCCGGCGCTGCCCGATGCCGCGCCGCGCATCGACGTGCTGCGCGCCGCCTGCAAGCAGGTCGAGGCGGCGTGCGCGCATGCGCGCCACCGGCCCGGCGCGGTGGGTGCGGTCACCAGCCTGCGCCTGGCCGAGGACATCCTCGGCGAGGCGCGTGCGCGGCTGCCAGTGCAAAGCGTGCCGGGCGCCGATTTGAGCGAACTGAACGCGCGCCTGAGCGCGAGCGACGCGACGCTCGCCTTTGCGCGGCGCCAGTTCAACGACGCGGTGCTCGCGTACAACGCGGCGGTACGGCAATTCCCGACCGTGTTGATCGTGGGCCTGTTCGGTTTCGGCAGCGCCGGGACCCTGTGACAATCGCTTTTCATCATGATCAATGAAACCGAACAAGCCGCCGCCGACCAGCTCCAGCGCCTGAACGGTCCGCAGGAACTGCAGGCGGCAGTACTCGCGCTGCTGCTGCCGGCCGGCAGCCAGCGTGCCGCACGTGCCTGGCGGGTCGAGTGCGAGACCTTCGAGCGTGCGGCGCAGATTCGCGATTGGGTCGCGCAGCTCTCGGGCGCAGCGCGCCTGCCCTGGCTCGAAGCCCTGGTGTCGCGCATGCGCGGCCAGCCGCTGAGCGAGCGCCAGGCCTTGCTCGAAGCGACTCGCCGCGTGATGAGTGCGCGCGGCATTCAACGGCCGATTGACCGGCTGCACTGGCTCGCGATGCGCCAGCGGCTCGGCGAGAGCACTGCAGCCGACACGCGCGCCGCTGCCACGTCCGATCTTGCGGAACTGCCGCAGAGCGCGGTCTCGGCGATCGCCGCCTTTAGCGCGTTCCTGGCGCGCATGGTGCCGGCCGAGGCCACCGAACTGCTTGATACTGCGCCGACCGAAGCCGGCCTGCTCTGGTACGCGAGCGTGATGGCGCCCTGGGAGCAGCACGCCACGGTTGCACCGTGCGAGCCGCCGGACACTGCGGCGCTTGTGCACGCGCTGCAGGAGCTTCAATCGGTGGCCTGGATGCAGCGGCCGCTGCTGGTGCGCGGCTGGGTCGGTGCGGCCACGAAACACAGCCGCTACGGCCGCCTCACCGACCTCGCCGCCGATGCGCTGCGGCTGAGCAGTGCGCTGCTCGATTCGCCGCTGCCGCCCGAGCTCGCACGCCACTACGGCGGGGCACCGCAGGGAAACAACCCGTGACGCCGGCGTTGCTACGCGTCGGCCTAGCCGGCGTGCTGTTGATGGCATCGTTATGCGCGTCCGCGCAGGACGCGCCCAGCGCGCAATCTCTGCGCGCGCGCAGCCTGGCGGCCACTTGCGCCGCGTGCCACGGCACCGACGGCCGTGCCGCCGTGGGTGCCACGCTGCCTGGCCTGGCCGGCATGCCCGCACCGGTTCTGCTCGAGCAGCTGAAGGCCTTCAAGAGCGGCACGCGCGCCGGCACCGTGATGCCGCAGCTCGCCAAGGGCTACAGCGACGCGCAGATCGAGCAACTCGCCGCGTGGTTCGCGCAGGCGCCACGAGTGAGCCGGCAATGAAGCGACGCGATCTGCTCAAGCTCGCAGGCGCTTCCAGCGGCATGGGCCTGGGCGGCTGCGCCGCGGGGATCGGCAGCGACCCAGGTGCGGTCAGCGCCTTAGCGCGAATGACCCCCGTCGCTCAAGCCGGCACGGCACGCGTGCTCGTCGTCGGTGGCGGTTACGGTGGCGCGACCGCGGCCAAGTACGTGCGACTGCTGTCGCAATACAGGATCGAAGTGATCCTGGTCGAGCCAGACACGGCCTTCGTCTCCTGCCCGCTGTCGAATCTGGTGCTGGGCGGCAGTCGCGGCATGGCCGACATCACGCGGCCGTATGCGAGCCTCACATCGATGCACGGCGTGCGCGTCGTGCACGACATGGTCGCCAGCATCGACGCGACACAGCGCATCGCAGTCCTCGCCTCAGGTGCCGATATCCGCTACGACAAGCTGGTGCTGTCGCCCGGCGTCGAGATGATCTGGACCGAGGTCACCGGGCTGCGCGCGGCGAACCAGCAGGGCCGCATCCTGCAGGCCTGGAAGGCCGGGCCGGAGACTGCGGCGCTGCGTCGCCAGCTCGAGGCGATGCCCGACGGTGGCGTCTTCGCTATCAGCATCCCCGAGTCACCGTACCGCTGCCCGCCTGGCCCGTACGAGCGCGCGAGCGTGGTCGCGAGCTACTTCAAGGCCGCCAAACCACGTTCGAAGGTGCTGATCCTGGACGCCAACGAAGACGTGACGAGCAAGGGGGCGCTGTTCAAAAAAGTCTGGACCGAGTCGTACAAGGGCATGCTCGAATACCGGCCGCAGCACAAGGCGAGCGGGGTGGACGAGGCGACGAACACGCTCAAGTTCGAGATCCAGGACGACGTGCGCGCCAATGTGCTGAACGTGTTGCCACCGATGCGCGCCGGCGCGATTGCCGTGCAGACGGGCCTCGCGAACTCCAATGCGCGCTGGTGCAGCGTCAACTGGCTCAACTTCGAATCGACTGCGGCACGGCACATCCACGTCATCGGCGACTCCATCCAGATCGCTTCTCTGATGCCCAAGAGCGGCCACATGGCAAACAGCCAGGCCAAGGTTGCGGCCGCGGCCATCGTCGCCGAGCTGAACGACTGGGAGCTCGACCCGGCGCCGATGCTCACCAACACCTGCTACAGCTTCGTCGACGACAAGCGCACCGTGCATGTGGCAAGCGTGCACGCCTACGTCGAGGCCGAGAAGACTTTTAGGCCGGTACCGGGTTCGGGCGGATTGTCGGCGGTGCCGAACGAGCTCGAAGCGGACTACGCATGGAGCTGGGCACGTTCGATCTGGGCCGACACGTTGGGGTAATCGCACCCCTCGGTCCAGAGGATGCCAGCCGAAGCGGCGGCGCCGCAGCGAATCGCTAGGGGACGGACAGGGTAAAGGTCGCCCGGCCCGTGAAGGTGCCGGCCGGCACCACTGCCGCATTTGCGTACGAATACGAGAAGCAGTTTTCGACGAAGGTGTTGCGTGCGATGTTGGCCAGCGGCAGCGTGCCGCCGTTGAACGTGCCGGCCGGGATGTCGGCCGTCGCATTGCCGTTGGCGGTGCTGGTCCAGCTGATCTGCGAGATCGGGATGGTGTCGGCGCCGCTGGTCAGGCTCGCCGGGGTGCTCACCTGCAAGGTCGCCGAGGCCGATCCGGTGGTCGCGTTTGGCTGACGGTACGAGCCGCCGACGTAGACCTGCGCCGGCGGGTTGCAGACCGGGTAGCTGTCGTACGGGCTGAGCGCCTGGGAGCTGTCACTCGTCATCGCGAGCGCGCTGCCATTGCCCAAGCTGGCGACGGGTACCGACACCGACACGGTGTTGATCGTCGCGTTGTTGGCGCTCGCCGTGCCGGCACCCACCATCAGGAATAGCTGCTTGGGCCCGGCCGTGAGCGTGAGCACCCAAGCCTGGGCCGGCGCCGCGGCCAGCGCTGGCAGCAGCGCGAGCACGAGTCTGATCAGTACGACACCGCGACGGCTCATGCCGGTCCGCTGCGGCGCCCGACGCTCAGGGCATGCTCGCGGTGTAGGTGACACGGCTGTTGTTGACGTTCACGCCGCCGTAGGTTCCCGGCGGCACCAGTGCGGAGTTCAGGAAGGAGAAGGTCCAGCGCGCATCGCGATTCACGATCTTGCCGGTCGCGGGCACCGTGACGGTCGTGGTCGTGGCGTCGGCCAGCGCAGGAGCCGCGAGCGCCGTCGCGCTCGTCAGCACGGCCGCAGCGGTTGCGATCTGCGAATAGGAGATCGTGTCGCCAGCGCCGTTCCCCAGGGCACCGACGGTGGTCGAGGTCAGCGTGACGTTGCCATTGTTGCCGAGGACCTTCGCGGTCACGGTGCCGCTGCCCAGGTCACCGGATGCGGCGGTGGCGTTGATCACGGTGGCGTCGCCGACGTTGGCCGCGGGCACAACGAAGTCGATCAGGTTGATGGTCGGGTTGGTGGCCAGCGAGGTGCCGGTACCGACCTGCAGAAACAGTACTTTGGGCACGGTGACGCGGAAGTCGACGTGTCCGGTGGCGGTCAGTGCGCCGGCGCCATTCTGTACGTTCGACTCGGCATGGACCAACATTGGCGCACCGAGCGCAGCGAGGCTTGCGGCGGCGCAGACAGCACGCATCGTTGACTTGTTCATCGGACAGCTTCTCCTGGGTGTCGTTGTGGTTCAGCCGTCATGCCCGCGGGCAGCGACCGTGTCCGAATTATGTAACTCGTCGGGTCCGACGCAGCCGAGTCAGCGCGCCGGCGAGAACTATTCACTGCGCGGCCCGTGCAAAAGGGCCGCTTTAGTGCGGCTTTTCGATCGATTGTCCTTAAGCAAGGCGCGGCAGCTGCCGATAGGCTCTTCCAGAGGGCCGCATGGCGTGGCCCCACTGACAAAGGCACACCCGCGCGAAAGCCGGGGTCGCAAAGCCACCGGTCTACGGTCCATGCGGATCACGACAGCGGGGTTACCAGGATACGACCGATGAAGCGCACCGACCGTGGCATCACCCGCGTTTCACCCCACCCTTCGGCGCGGCCGGTACTGACGTGGCAGGTACTGACAGGCGGCGCGGCGCTCTTGCTCGCCGCGGCGCTGGCGCCACCTTGCCGCGCCGACTCCACGCTCAGCAGCAGCGCCACCGGCGGTGGCCCACTGACCGCCTCTGCACACCTCGACTTTCGCATCACGGTATTGCCCACGCTCGGCCTGGCGATGCAGGCCAGCGGCGTGCGCATCCAGGGCAACAGCGGCGTGCTGACCTTGCAGCGCGACGCTGTCGACGCGTGGGACGGCCGCGCGCCCGCCACGAGCGCACAGCTGCGCCCGCATCGCCAGGTGGTCGACACCTCGGTGCGCGGCCCGAGCGCGAGCAGCGCCGAACTGATTACGGTTGCATCGCCCTGAGCAGCGTCGACGCGCCTACTCGTCACTTGGGACCAGGCGGTCGCGTGTCGCGCCGATCTCCACTCGTGTGATCTCGCGCGGCTTGACCTCGACTCGCAGCGGCTCGACCCGTGGCATCACCCAGGGTAGAGGCAGCGTATCGGCGAGCACCATCAACGCGTGCGGACCGGACGCGACAAACGGAAACTCGAAGCGTCCCTGCGCGTCGGTGCGCGTCGTGTAGCGGCCATCCAGCATCACACTGACGTTGGCAGCGCGGGCCTCGAGCGCATCGAGTCGGCCATTGCGGTTGTCGTCGAGGTAGACCACGCCCTCGATGTTGCCACCGCCCGCGCCGACACGCCCGCCGGCGCCGATCGGCACCGGCGCCGACCCGCCCTGGAAGTCGTAGCGCAGCGTGATCCATAGGTCCCGTGAACTCGTGCCGGGGTAGACGTAGGAAGTGAACGCGCCCGGCAGCGCGGGCACGGGCGACGCCGTCGTCGCAGTGGTCACACCTGTGGCGCGCGACAGGCCAAGTGCGAGTCCGAGAGACCAGCCCGGCACGAACCGCCATTGCCCCGACGCGCTGATGTTGGAGACCCGCGCCGCCTGCGAGGTCAGCGGCAGGCTGGCGCGCGCGCTGAGGTCGAGCGTGAGACGTTCACCCACATCGGTGCCGCCGGCCATGGCGAGTTCGAGCGCGGTGCCGTAATCGCCGAGCACGGCGCCGCTGGCGTCTTGCGCACCGCTGCGTGTAGAGCTCAGCGCCTGTGAGGTTGACAGCCGCTGCCCGACCGGCAGCGCCCAGGTCTGGTCACTTGAAAGACGCCGCGCCACGAGTCGGCCGTCGCCGGTTTCGAAGCCGGCCTGCAAGCGCACATCGACCCATTCGCGGTGCAGCTCGGTGTAGCCCGAGACCTGCCACGCCGTCGTGCTCCCGCCGCTGAGCTGAACCAGCCCGCCGATGCCGAGCTGCCGGTCAACATACTGCCTAACCGACACGCCGGCCTGGTTCAGCCTGACGCCGCCCGCGTCCGCGTTGGCCGGGCGAGTGCTCGACACCTGCGCCTCGATCTGGTTGCGCAGCCCTATTTGCGACCAACGGTAGTAGCCGCCCTCGGAATTGCCGCCAAGCGCACTGCCCTGCCAGCTCAGGCCCGGATCGAGTCGATGCAGGCCCCAGCGCTGCGTGAGCTCGCCGGCCTGCCAGGCGCCGTCGAGCCACGCGCCGCTGCGCGAGATCTTCGCGATGTCGGTCGCGCCCAAGGCCAGCGCGGACGGGTCCTGGTTGCGGCTCGCGAGCAGGTTGCCCTGCACGAACGCGCTGCCCGATTCCCAGCGCAGGCTTTGCATCAGACCGGAGCCCGATGGCTCGGCCGAGCGCACGCCGAAGCCCGGCACTGTCTGGGCGTCGAGGCTTGCCACACTGCCCGACGCGGTGCTGGCCAGCGCGCTGTAACCCCAGCCGCGCGGCAGTAGCGACGCGCTGCCGGTACGCGCCGACTGGATCTCGAGGCCGAGCGCCGTGACGCGGTTGCCGAAGCCGTAGAACGAGCCTTGTCCGATGGACGAAAACGACCCGGTCTCGCCACCGCTGAATTGCAGCGCGAGGCCGTCGGCCTCGTTGACCCATTGCGTGGACGCCCCCTGCACCAGCCGCGTCGGCACGAAGAACGATGCATCCTGGCCGGTCAGGCGCGGACTCAGCGTCTGGATCACGCCCAGCGCTTGCGAGGCGGTCCAGCCACCGCCGAACGGCATCGCGGTCTGGTACAGCGAGAACGACGCGCCGGCACCGCGCCGCTCCCGCGAGGTGTGCTCGAACAGGCGCAGCGAGGCGTCGAGCGAGAGCGCGCCGTAGTTCGCCGTGTCGACCGCGCCGCGCAGGCTGACCCAGCCGGAGGACTCGCGCCCGAGCTCGTTCGACGACGACTGCGCGCGCGTCTCGATGCGCAGCGCACGCGGCGTACCGCTCGGGTCGAAACCGGCCCGGCCATCGTCGGCGATGTCTTGCTGCGACGACGCACCCTCGATCACGCGGTCGACATACTCGGCTGCGGGCGCCGACGCCGACGCGGTAGGTGTTGCAGCGACGGCCTGGGCCGAGGCCTGCGAGGTGAGCCCACTCGCGGCCAGCACCAGGCACCGCGCGCCCAAGCTCGGCCCGGTCACTGCGCCGCGCTCAACGCCACGTTTCGATCGAGCTCAATGCGGCCCGAGCCGGCGGCTCCGTATTCGAGCAGGCCGCGCAGTTGCATGGGCCATCGGATGCGCGGCGCGGCGGCCGCGCCGGAGGCCGCAACGCGCGGCCCGGGTTCGTAAGGCTGCAGCGCGATCGTGCGCGTCTGACCGGGCAGGATCGGCACGGCTTCGGGGCTGAATTCGATCGTCGCGCCGACCGCGTCGGTGCCTTTCAGGATGCCCGTCAGCCGACCGGTCGCGTTGCCAGTGTTGCGCACGCTGAGCATCGGCGTGAGCCGGGCGTCGAACATCCCGACCGAGGCCGCTCCGGGTTCGAGCACCGGCTTGGCGCCGCCAACCGCCACGTACACGATCACGCCGATCCGGCCGTTCATCGGAAATGACGCTGTGTCGCTGGTCTTCACATCCTGCGGCTTGCTCTCGAGCATCAGCGCGAAGCGGCACTCCTGCGGGGTCACGCCAACCGGCGGTGCGACCTCGAAGCGGTAGCGCACGCGCGTCCCCATTGCGACCGTGACCTCCTTGCGCTCGATCGCGACCCAGGGCCGGCAACTGCCCGGCTGCAGCGTGTCGTAGAAGGTCAGCGCACCGCCGCCGTCCATGCTCCAGTCGGTCGTGTAGACGCGGTAGGTGCCGGCGCCGGGAATTGCATGGGTGATCTCCAGCACCTGCCGTGCGACCTCGCCGGGCTGGACACTGACCTCGAAGCGCGGCGGGGTGACCGCGGCCGCAAACTGCGCCTGCGCTGCGCCGCCGATCATCAGCCCGGCGAAGGCCGCGGCCAGGCGTGGCGCGAGCCCGGCGCGCAAGAAGGGGCGACTCATCTGCTTGGCACCTCGATCTCGAATGTGAAGTTCACACGCGGCGGCGTCGCGGCATCGCGCGCGTCGGCGAGCACCGTGACCCGCAGCGTATCCTCGATGCGCGCCCCCGCGATCACCCCCTGGTAGACCAGCTGACGCTGCCCGGAGCTCAGCCGCCCAGGCAACAGAGCGCCGCCTGCCAGCCATTGCACCGTCAGGCTCGATTGCGGCAAGACCGGCATGACCATGTAGATGCGTGCCGGCTTGCCGACCCATGGGCTCACGTTTAGCACGATGCGCGCGTCCAGCGTCGCGTCCAGCAGCAGGTTGGCAGCATCGCGTGACGGCAGTGGTTGACGCCAGCGCAACTGCGCGGCACTTGAATGGCTCATCGAATCGTCGACTGGAAACGTCGCCCAGCCGGCGGCGTTCGCCTGCGCTGCGCACAACACCAGTACCAAGGACATCGCGACCAGTGCCACTCGGTTCCGCGAAATCGGGGGGGCGTGCTTCACGGACGGATCTCCTGTCGATCGAATTGTTGCGGGAAAAGACCTTGCGCCTGGCACGCACCACACTGGCGCAAACCCTCGCTGACAGCGTGCGGCCCCGAGCCTAGCATCACCTGCGCGCCACCACGCGACACCCCTCGGGGACGACGCCGAAGGCATCCGGGGGCGAACAAGGAGTTTGCTTGCAAGCGACAGATATCCACGCCCCCGACTACTTCCACAAGGTCGTCGATTGCCAATGGGCTTGCCCCGCCCACACCCCCGTTCCCGAATACATCCGACTGATCGCGGCGGGCCGCTACACCGATGCCTACATGGTCAACTGGGGGTCCAACGTGTTCCCCGGCATCCTCGGCCGCACCTGCGACCGGCCATGTGAACCGGCCTGCCGGCGTGGCCGCGTTGAGGAGGCGCAGACCGACAAGCCCGAGCCGGTGGCGATCTGCCGCCTGAAGCGCGTCACTGCCGACTTCAAAGACGACGACATCAGCCAGCGCCTGCCAAAGGCGCCGCAGCAGAAGAACGGCAAGCGCGTCGCGTGCGTTGGTGCCGGGCCCGCGGCCCTGACGGTGGCGCGCGACCTGGTACCGCTCGGCTACGCGGTCACGGTATTCGATGGCGACACCAAGGCCGGCGGCATGATCCGCTCGCAGATCCCGCGCTTTCGCTTGCCCGAGGAAGTGATCGACGAAGAGACCGGCTACGTGCTGAACCTCGGTGTCGAATTCCGCGCTGGCACGCGAATCGAATCGATGAAGGCGCTGCTGAGTCAAGGTTACGACGCGGTATTCGTCGGCTCCGGCGCGCCACGCGGACGCGACCTGAAGATTCCTGGCCGCAGCGAAGCCGCCGCGCGTATCCACATCGGCATCGACTGGCTCTCGTCGGTCTCGTTCGGCCACGTCACGCACATCGCCAAGCGCGTGATCGTGCTCGGCGGCGGCAACACCGCGATGGACTGCTGCCGCAGCGCGCGGCGTCTCGGCGGCGAGGACGTGAAGGTCATCGTGCGCTCGCCTTTCGACGAGATGAAAGCCTCGCCGTGGGAGAAGGAAGACGCGGCGCACGAGAGCATCCCTATCCTCGACTGCTTGGTGCCGATCGCGTTCCTGGTTGATGGAAGCAAGCTCACCGGCATGAGCTTCGACAAGGTGC
>JANYBE010000003.1 GCA_025360945.1 Rhizobacter sp.
ACGAGCCCGCGAGCTGCGCCGGGTCGTTGATGTTCGCGCCAGCGGCGGTGAAGGCGGCGTTGATGCCGACGATCGGCTCGTTGTCGTAGGTCTGCGTCTTCGTCTTCGCCAGGTAGGCGCCGCCGATCCAGGTCAGCGGCCCGCGGCTCAGGTCGTAGTCCTTGGAGGCGATGCGAACTTCGAGCGACGTCTGATCGATCTTGTTGTTGAGCTGAACGATCGACGGCAGACCGTTGACGGTCGCGGCGAGTGCGGGGTCGGCGATCTGCGACGCGACGTAGCCCACGTTGACGAGCGTGCCGTCCTGGATTCGGTCGAAGCGCCGCCGGAATCCACTCAGCACGCCGGTCAGATCGCCGAAACCGAGGTCACCGCTGACGGTCAAGCTCGGGACGGCGAGCGTGTCGGTACCCGGTTCGCGCACCGTCTTGCTGGTCTGGAACAGCCCGAGCGCGGGTATCGGCGCGCCGCTGGCCACCTGGAAGCTCCCGACGGTGAGGAAGGCTGCATCGATGTCGTCGCTCTTCGTGCGCTGGTAGAAAAGCGCCGGCGTGACCGACCATCCCGGCGCGAAATCGCTCTTCAGCGCCAGCTTGAGAACGTCCCAGCTCGAGCTGTTGATGCCCTTGTTAACCACCTGCAGCGTGCTTGGCGAGACCTGATCGATGTAGCCGCTGCTATGGCCGGTTTGCACGCCGATGCGCACGGCGGTGTTGCCCTGGATCAGCGGCACGTTCAGTACCACCTGGCCCAGGTAGTTGACGCCGCCGTGCTGAGTGCTCGCCAGCTCTGTGTACGCGTTGCCCGAGAAGCTCTTGGCGTCGGGCTGCTTGCTGATGAGCTTGATCGTGCCGCCCAGCGAGCTCGCGCCGTACAGCGTGCCCTGCGGGCCGCGCAATACCTCGACACGGTCGACGTCAAAGAAGCGCGGCTCGGCGCTGCCCTCGCTCGGCAGGTTGCGAGTTGTCAGCGACACGTCATCGAGGTAGATCGAGACGGTCGACGAACCCGCCTGCGAACTCACACCGCGGATCTCCAGGTTCGACAAACCTGCACCGGCCTGCGAGGTGAACGACAGGTTGGGGACGCTGCGGCTCAGGTCGGTGACGTCGTTGATGTGGTTCTCTTGAATCGACTCGCCTGACACGACCGACACGCTCAGCGGCACCTTGCGCACGTCCTCCTTGCGCTTCTGTGCGGTGATGACGACGGCGTCCAGCGTCCTCTGGGCTTGGCTCAAGCGGCATGCACTGGCTAACTTCTGCCCAGACAACTTGGGCCAACTCAAGACAGCGGCGCGAAACAAGCTCAAGAGCGCCCAGCAACGAACTTCGATCATCGCCGCGTGCTGGGTTCAAACTGGCCTGTGGTGATGTCATGATTTACGGAAAAATCAATAGGTGCAGGCCGCGGGTCAGTGCGCCTATTGGGCCGCAACCAGATCTGCAAGTCCCGCGAGATTAGCGTGCTTACACTCTGCTCTTCGCAACGCGCCGCACGTTCCTTGGCGGCTCTGTCGACCGGGTCATTGGAGCCTGCGTCGGCACGGTGTTTGGTAGTCTGTGCGTCCGCGCAGCCATTCACCAGTTGGCCCCATCGTCCTTGAGCCCGCTGCTCCGTGTCCGAGAGGTAGCAATTGGTAGTCAGTCTTGGCCAGTCATGCCGCTTGCATTCCTTGCAGTTGCCGCTGCAGCATCTGCTTTCGCATGGACACGCACCGCGGGTCTACTTCTCTTGTCGAGAATCCGTGCGCCGGCCCGGAAGTTCCGAGAATGTGCGCTGTCCGAGTTGCGCGTCGCCTTGCCCGAAGATCGGCTACGAGACTCCGTGCCGCCGAAGGCTAAGCTCGAGCTTTGGCAGGCGCTCGAAGCTTCGTACATCGAGGCGCAGCGAAACTATGTCGCCCGTACCAAGTTGGCCAGCGTGCGCCGCGGCCACGAGCTGGAGAAAGAGTATTCAAAGCCTTCCTGAGAATGCCGGCAGGGACGCGTTGGTCAAGACCCTGAGTCAGCAACTCGAGATTGCCAGGTCAGCAACTTGCCGTCATGAAAGCCACAGCTCTTCGCTGCTCAGCGGCCAACGGAATCCCACGGCGCGAGGCATCAGGTGCCCGGGCTTTGCGGCCAACGATTCAGCTCTGCAGGGGCGCGCCTGCCCCCCTCCCCCCGACTTTCGATTGCTCTCGTGCTCGGCTTCTATCCGCTGACTGCGACGTGCTCAGGCCGGAAAGCATTCCTTCGACAGCGCGGGTACGACGAGCGCTGCAACCTCCTGTTCGAGGGTCGTAGCTTCGGCGGCAATCCAGATCACGTCAACGAGATGGTCGCAGCCTCGCGTGCCGAGGTCTTGCCGCGGCTACTTGGGTACCGGAGACGGCACCGCCAGCCTCGGCGGCGCGGTGAAGTCGAATGATTCCCACATGTCCCCCGACTTGTCTTGAGGTTGCAGTGCGGGTGCGTTCCAAGCTTTCAAAGCGAACCGTCGAATGCAGAACTTGACGATGCTCGAATGCGAATAGAAGGTGTGGTTGACACCGACCTTCGCGTAGGGGCTCACGACCAGACACGGCACTCGCGGCCCGTAGCGAAACTGCGAGCTCTGATAGCCCGCGTGACCGCCCCCTGGCCAGGTTGACGCGAGCGGCGAGGCGACGTGGTCGTACCAGCCTCCCCAGTCGTCCCAGGTAATGAAGATCACCGTCTTGGCCCACTGCGGGCCCGTGGCCGCGGCATGCACCCGATCGGCAGTCCATTGCATTCCCGGGCCGACCAAGGGCTTGCCGGTGTGCTTGAAGTCGCCTGGGTGCTCACTCAAACCATCGGGAGCGAAAAGCCACGAGACATCGGGCAGACTGCCCGCCTTCGCGTCAGCGTCGAAGGTCGCTGATGGAACGCTCCATCGGTGTTTGACCAATCCGACGATGTGATCGAAGTAGGACGACCGTGCATCGGAGTAGTTGCGCCAGGTGTTTCCCGCTGCTTCCAGCGTGGCTGGCAAATTGGGCAGCACGAACGGCGACATCGGCTGATAGCGACGCGCCATCGTGGAGTTGTCGATGACCGGCGAATCGGCTGCGATCAGGTGCAGATGGTTTGGCTCCGATTGGCTTGTGACATCAGTGAAGTAGTTGTCGCACAGGCTGTACTGCTGAGCGAACGCCCAGTACGCGGCGATATCATGCTTTCCGTACTGCTGCCTCAGACCGCCGCCGTGGGCTTGCGCCGCGAGCCAGGCCGCGTGATCGTGCAAGGGATCGGCCACCTGCGGATCGGGCGCTTGCGGCAAGGCGACCCCCACTGCACCAGGAAACGTGCCGAAGTAGTTGTCGAAGGTGT
>JANYBE010000061.1 GCA_025360945.1 Rhizobacter sp.
CGCGCGCGCGGGCCACCGAGCTGCTGGGCACCATGCTGGGCGGCTACAACATCGGCCCGCTGGTCGATCTGCTCGACGATGCGGTCGTCGGCACGGTCGCGGCCGAGGGCATGAAGAAGACGCTGCTATGAAGCGCTGCGCGCCGTTGCCCTTGGGCGTGTCGGGGGCGACGACGTGGCTGAACTTGATGATGATGGGCGCCTGCGCCTGGCTGATCGCGGGCGCGGCGAAGGCGAAAGTGGCGGCGATGGCAAGCGCGGCGAGGCGGTTGATGAGGGTCATGGTGCGAGTGTCCTGAAGTCTTAACGAGGGCGAGGTTCGCCTCGGCCGGTCAGGTGAGTTCCGTTTGGATTCGTGGTCTTACGAACAACTGAGTTGGCAACAACCATCAGCGGACTGGACCATCAAAGCAAGACGCTCATGCCGCCCTTCGGCGAAGTGGAAGGGCGGCGTGAGTCACTTTTCGTCCATCGGGCAGAGAAGGCTATTGCGTCAGGTCTTGCATCAGAACTTGAAACGCAGTCCGGCCCCAAACTCGGTGGCGCTGCTGAAGCCATTGGTGAATCCAAGGTGGAAGCCGCCCGTCGTGCGCACCGTGTCCATGGCGACGTACACGTCGGTCTGGCGATCCCAACGGTAGAAGGCGGCGGCATACAGCGTGCTCAGCTTGCCGTCGGCCGCCGTGGCGACTGCGCTGGTGTCCGCGTTCACGCCGAGCGTATTGCCGCTCGCGGCGTAGCCCGCATTTTTCGCGCTGACGTTGTAGTAGCCGATGTCGAATTGGGTGTTAGGAATGGCCGTCGGGGTGAGCGTGAGCGATGCGGTGAACACGTTGTCCTTGCGCTTGCCGACCACCGCTTGATCAGCGGAGTTGTTGAAGTAGCCACCACGCACCAGAACTTCGGGCGTGACCTGCAAGTTGCCGCCAAAGCCGAAGACCTGATGCGTCAAGCCAGCGATGTTTGCCCGGCTAAACGTGCCGTTCACGTTCCATTGACCGCCGTTGTAGGCAACTGCTCCTGCGCTTGTGGTCCCCGTTCCAATGTCACCAGGAACGTAGCCTCCCCCCCCGTTGAACTGATGCGCCAGGCCCGTAACCCACTGACCCGTCTTCTTCTTCCAAACGACCGCGCTGTTGTAGCGCGTCCCATTGGCGCCACCCGCGTAGTTGATCAGATATTGCATCTGGTTGTTGTTGTTCCAACCACCTTCGTCCAGACTGACTTCACGCGATCCAAACGCCTCGCCCCACGTCTGGGCAAAGTCCCGGGGCAGCGTGTTCTGCCGCCCGAAGGTGATCTTGCCAAAATCGTCACCCTGAACCCCGACCCAAGCGTCCCGATTGAACAAGACGTTGTTGGTATCCAGGTTGCCGGTGGGCAACTCGAACTCGTTCTCAAGACGACCAATGACCTTGACTCCCGTCGTCGGGTTGAGCACGTGCGAGGCATCGATCCCGAATCGATTGCCGCTCATCCACGACACGACGGGAGCGGTGCCCCGATTGCCCGCCGCATCGGCGTGATTCTGAGTCGCGAACGTCGCATCAAGGATGCCGTAGATCGAGACCGTGGTGTTGCCGCTGATCAGCTGCATTGAGGGCGGATAGGCGATCGTCACCGGCCTGGGTTCGGTTGCCTTGGCCTCGACAGGCTTGGCTTGCGATCGTTCTTTCTCGATATTCGAAAGTCGGTCGCTCAGTATTTGAATCTGAGCTTTGAGGTCCGCGACATCGTCCGCACGAGCAGGGATGGTTGCAGCGAGGCCGATTGCGATCGCGAGTGGAGTGAGAAAATGCTTCATGGAGTCTCCTGAAAACGTCTGCGAAGATGTTGTTTGACGAGTGGATTGAGAATCGATGTGGCCTATTCCTATGGCCGAACCTCCTTGTGTCTATGAACTCGGTTCTTCGGGCAAGCGTCCGTGGCTGCACATTCGTTGAGCGCTCGCTCGCCAACTGCTTGTCACGCGGACGCCGCGAGCTCCTCGGATGTCCGAGGGCATGGCCACGCAAGACTTCAGGCAACAGCGGTCTGTGAGCCTGCAGGCGAAGGGCGCACAAGCGCGACGCGCCGGCGGCACTGGGCGGCCACGTAGGTGAACTCGTAGTCAGGTAGCCAGAACTCGGCGCAAGTGCGCGCTTGGCCGAGGCATGGTTTGGTCAACCGCTGTCTTCTTTGTGGGTCACGTTTGTCTCCGTCTATTCGGGTCCAAGCAGCGAGTGCCGGCCCTGTTCTCCTAGAGGGGAGTACGCAATGCGTGTGCCATTGCGTCGACAGACAAGAAAGGCGCCTAAGTAGTTGATTCCGAAGGGGTGGCACCGATTGTTCGCGCGGCGCACGTATGGAAAGTCATACTTTGGAGGTCCTCACGCAATGAATTTCCATCCGCTCGAGGGCGCGACAAGGCCTGCGATCTCGAAGGCTGATTGCATGATCGCTTGGTCGCGGGTTCTGCCTACACCGGCACGCTTGCACCCGCGGTCGAACGTGGCTTCCGGCAGGGCGGATTCCAGCCGGAAGGTGACACGACCCGCGCCGATTTTCGAGCGAACTTTCACAAGCTCAAGGAACTCGTCGGCCGCCTGCGCCAAGCCGGCGTTCCCGTCGTGGCCGGGACCGACGGATCGGGACTGGAGCTGGTGCGTGAGCTCGACCTTTACGTCGAGTCCGGCTTCACGCCGGCTGCCACCCTGGCCGCCGCCACCATCGTTCCCGCGCGACTCGTGGGCGCCCACAGACACACCGGAAGCATCGTCGTAGGCAAGGACGCGGACCTTGCGCACGTGGAGGGTGACCCCGTCCACACGATCGGCGATCTGCGACACACCGCACCGTGATGATGGATGGCAAGCTGATGAAGGCGGACAAGCTGCGTGCAGCGGTCGGTGTCAGCAAAAATCCGTCTTATCAGATTGGCGAGTAGCGTCTCGTACCAGCGACTGGCTGCTTTCAAATGCAGCTAACGGGAAGTGTTGACCGGAAGCTGTCGGCTATGGTCTTGAATTGCGCGGCCGAGACTGACATTGTCAACGGGTTGGCGCGCCGACACCCTGACACCGCAGTCCGGCGATCAGTAAAGTAAGAGAGTGAGGGAGAGCCCATCCAATGGCATCAGTACCAGTCGACCCCAAGAACGTCCACGAGTTCGCCGATGAACAGAGCTTCTTCGATTGGCTCGCCCGGCATCACGACAAAGAGGACGTGGTCTGGATCAAGATCCACAAGGTCAGTTCGGGACTGGCTTCAGTGACACCGAAACAAGCCATCGACGCGGCGCTTTGCTGGGGCTGGATCGATGGCTTGCGAAAGGGATTGGATAGCAAGAGTTATCTGCAGCGCTATACGCGACGGCGCAGCAAAAGTGTGTGGAGCAAGATCAATGTCGGCAACGTGGCCCGACTGATCCAAGAAGGCCGGATGACTGAGCACGGGCTTGAGGAAGTGGAGGCAGCCAAGGCGGACGGTCGCTGGGACCGCGCTTATGGCAGCGGCAAGGAGATGAAGATCCCTGACGACCTCCAGGCGGCCATCGACGCCGAGCCCAAGGCCACGAAGATGCTGACTAGCCTCAGCGAGCAAAACCGCTTTGCGCTCGCCTTTCGCGTCCACAACATGAAGACAGCGGCGGGACGCAAGAAGAAGATCGAGGCCTTGGTCGACATGCTCAAACGCGGCGAGACGATCTACCCGCAGGGAAGAAGTAGGGTTGGGACCGCATAGCTCGCCCACTGACTCGGAGGGCCCAAAAAGCTGCTCCAAAGCGCGCGACTGCAGGCTAACACTGCTTTCAAAGAAGACCGAGAAGACCAGCAAAGCAGATGTGGATCTTGCCGCGAAGCGATACCGCGAGTTGTTGAAGGAGTTGGACAAATGACCAAGCGACGTTTTCCAGCGTTTTGGACGCCACCGAAGACACGCCAGAAGAGGCGGAGAACATGAAGCTGCGTTCTACCCTGATGACTTAGCTCAAGACCCACATCAAGCGAGCCGGCTTGACCCAGCTGCAGGCTGCCAAGCATTTCGGCGTCACGCAGCCGCGAGTCTCGGACCTGATGCGCGGCAAGATCAATCTGTTCGCCCTGGATGCTCTGGTGATCATGGCCACGGCTGCCGGGCTGCACATCGAGATGCGGGTCCTCGAGGCAGCCTGAGCAGTCGCCCGCCACCGCCTGTGCACTGCCTGTAGCTCCCTGGTGCTGAATCAGGTAAGCGCCCGCATGAGCGTGTCCACGCCTTCAGACGGGATGGGACACACAAGTAGCGTCGGGCGATCTGGCCAGCAAGAGACTCTCGTGCGTCACTATGCGTCTCCTGCATGCACCGACCCGGCAAGGCTTCGTCCTCTTGGCAATTCGATCAGTCCGGCCCGACTCAAGACCTTCCCATCGACGCCGAGGATAGAGCGCAGCGCAATTGATCACCGATCCGTGCGGACCACGGTGACCGGCACGCCGGCCGCGTGCAGCACCGCGTTCGCGACCGAGCCGAAACGCGACGCTCGCAGCGGCGCGCCGACGCCGTGGGCACCCATCACGATCATGCCGCACTCGAAACGCTCAGCAATGTCGATCAGCATATGGCCAGGGTCGCCCGAGGCGACCTCGCTCTCGAACTCGACCCCTGCGGCGCGCAGCAGCGCCTGCGCCGCCTCCAATGAATGCGCAGCCGCGGCGGTGCTCACGCGCTCGATCACCTGCGCGTCGTGCGCGACGACGACCTCGTACAGAGAGGCCGGCTCCTGCACATTGGCGAGCACGAAGCTCGCGCTCAGACCGCTGTGCACCAGCTGCAGCGCGTGGCGTACCGCGGCCAACGCACCTTCGGATCCGTCGACCGGAAGCAGGACTCTCATGACGCGCTCCTATAGAGTTGATCGCCCGGTCGCCGCCGGGTCTTTCGACAATGCGGCGAAAATGCACGCCAGTCAACATTTCCACGGATTCTTGTCCCCATGGCCGCCTTCGAAACCGAACGCGTGCTCAGCGTTCACCACTGGAACGAGTCGCTGTTCACCTTCACCTGCACCCGATCGGCGAGCCTGCGCTTTGAGAGCGGCCACTTCGTGATGGTCGGACTGATGGTCGACGGCAAGGCGCTGATGCGCGCCTACAGCATCGCCAGCGCGCACTACGAGGAGACGCTCGAATTCTTCAGCATCAAGGTCGCCGACGGTCCTTTGACCTCGAGGCTGCAACACCTGAGCGTCGGCGACGAGGTGCTGATCGGTCGCAAGCCGACCGGCACGCTGGTGCTGTCGGACCTGCTACCCGGCCGGCACCTGTACCTGTTCGCCACCGGCACAGGCCTTGCGCCATTCCTGAGCATCATCCGAGATCCGGACACCTACGAGCGTTTCGAAAAGGTCGTCCTTGTGCATGGCGTGCGCGTCGGCAGCGAACTCGCGTATGCCAAGTTCATCGAGTCCGAACTGCCGCACCACGACTACCTTGGCCAACAGGTGCGTGACAAGCTCGTCTACTACCCGACAGTGACGCGCGAAACGTTTCGCAATCAGGGCCGGCTCACAACGTTGATCGAGAACGGCAAGCTATGCAGCGATATCGGCCTGCCCCCGATCAACCCAGCCACCGACCGCGCGATGATCTGCGGCGGCCCGGCGATGCTGAAGGACCTGCGCGTCGTGCTCGACAACCAGGGCCTCCAGATCTCCAAGGGCATCGGGCAGGCCGGGCACTACGTGATCGAGCGCGCGTTCGTCGAGAAGTAAATGGAACTGCTGCTGCGTCTGATCACCGAATACGGGCTGCTGCTCGTGTTCGCCGGCGTGCTTGTCGAGCAACTCGGCGTGCCACTGCCTGCCTACCCGCTGCTGATGCTCACCAGCGCGCTCGCGGCGCGCGGACAGTTCAGCGTCATCGCCTTGCTGGTCACGGCCGTGTCCGCCTGCCTGATTGCCGACTTCGTTTGGTACCAGATCGGCCGCGCTCTCGGCCGGCGCGTGCTGCGGGTGCTATGCCGCATCTCGCTCTCGCCCGACGGCTGCGTGCGCCAGACCGAGTCGGTGTTCACGCGCTTCGGTCCGGCCTCGCTGATGGTGGCCAAGTTCGTGCCGGGCTTCGCCTCGGTGGCAACTGCGCTGGCCGGTGCGATGCGCATCCGGCGTGCGCCGTTCTTGCTGTTCGACCTAATCGGCGCGACGCTGTGGGTCGGCGCCGCGCTCGCGCTTGGCCGGCTGTTTACGCCGGCGATTGACGACGTCGTCGACACACTCGCACGGCTCGGGCGCTGGGGTTTGATACTGATCGCGCTCGCATTAACCTTGTTTGTCGCGGTTAAATGGTGGCAGCGCCACCGCTTCAATGTGCAGCTGCGCATGGCCCGCGTGTCACCCGCTGCGCTGGCTGCGCTGCTCGACAGCGGCGAGCGGCCGTTGATCGTCGATGTGCGCTCCATGGCTTCGCGCGACGAAGGCCGCATTCCGGGCGCCGTGACGGTGCAGGGCGACACCGAAGCGCCCGAACTCGATGCGCACCCGAAGGATGCGCTGATCATCGTCTACTGCGCATGCCCGAACGATGCGTCCGCAGTGATCGCAGCGCGCAAGCTGCTCGAACGTGGGTTTAGCAATGTGCGGCCGCTGGCGGGAGGTTTCGACGCATGGGTGGCGATGGGGCGCGGCGTGGAGCAGTCCGCCTGAATGGGGGCGGCCGCGAGGCATATGCCCCGCGGCCGCCTCCACGGCAGGCCCGCCGATTTATCGACGGATCGTGGGATTGGCGTGGTCGCTGCGCTTGACCGCGTCTTTCACGTCTTCCTTGATATTGCCGTAGGTCGCCTCCGCCTTGCCGGTGGCCTTGTCGATCTGGCCCTCGACTTCCAGCTTCTTGTTGCCCACCACCTTGCCGGCGGTTTCCTTGACGCTGCCCTTGGCCTGCTCGATGCGGCCCTTGACTTGATCCTTGTTCATCGCGATTCCTTTTCAGAGAGTGGGGGACACGACTGTGCCGACGCGGGCCGCAAGGGTCTGTCGGGCGCGCGGCAAAATGTCTGTAGGACTAGTCGGACGGACGCTCAGTGCAGTGGCGACACGCCGATCAACCACAGGTGCACGCCCACCAGAAATGCCGCGTAAACGCCCAGGCCGCCGATCAACGCGATGGCGTCGTTGAACGCCGACGGCGGCGCTCCCGGCACCACGCGCGGCACCGCGCGGCGCTTGGTCGAGATGCGATCCAGCACCGCCCAGGCGAGGAACGAGCCGAACAGCAGCACATCGAGCAGCGTGCCGTTGGCGAGCAAATGCGCAGTGGCCCAGATCTTCACGCTCAATAGCATCGGGTGCTTCGCAGCAGTCTTGATGCGCCCCGGCAGGTAGGCCGCGAGAAACAAAGGGAACACCGGCAGCATCAGCGCGATAGCGATGTGGCGCAAGATTGTCGGCGGCGTGTAGAGCACCACGGGCGATTGCCGCGCGAGTCCGTAGCCGTAGACCAGCAGCGCGAAGCCGATGATCGAGACGACGGCGTACAGACCCTTCCACGTGGGTTCGCCGCGCCGTGCAATCTGCGCCTCACGCCACGCAGGGGCTGCGATGGCCACCGAATGGATGCCCAGGAAAATCACCAGACCGGCAATAAAAAACAGCATGACGCGCTCCTTGTCGAAGCGCGCAGTCTAGCGAAGGGCAGAGCGCCGGTCCGCCCCAAGCCGGCCCGCATCCCCTCGGGGGGGTCGGTGAACGTCTTCGTTCGCCGAGGGGGCTCTACGACTTTCTTGATTAGC
>JANYBE010000091.1 GCA_025360945.1 Rhizobacter sp.
CGTCGGAACCTCCGGCGCACCATTCGGCACGGGTGAACTGCAGTCGCAAGTTCATTCGCCTTAGATAGACCGTTCACCCCTAAGCGTGCGAGTTCGATCACCCAACCAAAGTCACTCGGCGCTGTTCGACAGGGGCTTCCTCGATGCAAGACGCTCAACGCGGTCATACCGCAGGAAATAAATCATGAAACAGTTCTGCCGTCTCCTCGCATCGCGGGCTTGGCTCCTTTTCGCACTCGTGCCGGCATTCGTCGCCGGCTGCGGTGGTAGCGGCATCGATCCGATCCTCGGTTCTCCAAGTGTCGCCATCGTGCCACTGACGGACACCTCCCGACCCACCGTCGTCCTGACGGTGCCGGCCGCAAGTGCACTGACTGCAGCCATCAACACGACGATCACGGCAACGTTCAGCAAGGCGATGGACCCGGCGACCATATCGGGCACTAGTTTCACACTCACGAACACGACGCTCGGTGCGGTGGTTTCCGGGACAGTGAGCTACTCCGCCGCCGCCAGGACCGCATCGTTCGCACCAGCGGGCGGCCTGCTCGCCGCCAACAGCCAGTTCACCGCGACAATCACAAGCGGAGCCACTGACCTTGCCGGAAACGCGCTTGCGGGCAACACGGCGGTGCTCCCGAATGCTGGAAGCCATGTCTGGATGTTCACGACCGGGGCCACGAGTGATTTGGTCGCCCCGACCGTGACGAACGTCAGCCCACTCGATGCAACCACCGGCGTGTGCGTGACGAAGGCTGCAAGCGCCACGTTCAGCAAGCCGATGAACGCTGCGTCCATTGACACGACGACGTTCTTGGTCACCGACAACAGTGTTGCGGTCGCAGGTACCGTGACGTATGACGCACCGACCCGGGTAGCTAGCTTCGCTCCGTTGAATGCTGCGGGCTTCGCGCCGAGCAAGTCATTTGTCGTGACGGTTAAGTCAGGGAGCGGTGGCGTCAAGGACCTGGCCGGCAACGCGCTGGCCACAGACCGGGTCTGGGGCTTCACGACGGGAACCCAGATTTGCAGTGCGGGCGTCAACCTGCGTTCAATTGCATCGTTCGGTGCCTTCGGCGGCTCTGCCGGTGTCACGAATCAAGGTATCAACACGGTCGTGGGTGGCAATCTCGGAACCACGGCGGCATGCACGCTCGTGACCGGCTTCCACGACGGGACCAACGTGTACACCCAGACGCCGCTCAACATCGGCGCGGTAAACGGCAGCATCAATTGCGCTCCGCCTGCGCCGGGAACTTCGTCGTCGATGGCGATTGCGACTCAGGCGCGGGCCGATGCCCTGTCTGCGTATAACGACCTCGCCGCGCTTCCGCCCGGAGGCGACCCCGGCGCGGGCCAGTTGGGTGGGTTGGTCCTGCCGGCGGCCGTCTACACCGCCGCAGGCGGGACCTTCGCTGTCACGACCGGCGACTTGACCCTAGATGCGCAAGGCGACACCAATGCAGTGTGGGTGTTCCAAAGTGCGTCCGCGCTGACAGTGGGCCAGAGCGCTACGCCGCGCCGCGTACTCCTCATCAATGGCGCACAAGCCCGCAATGTCTATTGGCAGGTTGGCAGCGCGGCGCGCATCGAAGACGGCAGCACGATGGTGGGCACCATCATCGCACCAGCCGGCGTGACGATCTCCACCGCAGGCCAGACTGCGCAAACGACCCTCACGGGGCGCGCGATCGGACTCACTGCGTCGGTGACCATGGTCAACACTACGATCGTCGCGCCATGAACTCGCCAACAACCTCCCAACCTCGCAGCAACGCCAGGAAGAACAAGATGAACAACATGAAAGCACTGCGCGGGATCGGCCTTGCCGGGCTCGGAACGCTCATGACTATCGCCGCGGCACCGACTATGGCGCAAGAGGGCGGCTACTTCTACGGCGGAGCATCCCTGGGACAGTCGCGAGCGAAAATTGACGAGGAGCGCATCACCACAACCCTTTTGGGAGCCGGCCTCACCACCACCTCGATGACGCGTGACGAGCATGACACTGCCTACAAGTTGTTCGGTGGCTATCAACTCAATCGCAACTTCGCAATAGAAGGCGGCTACTTCAACCTCGGGAAGTTCGGCTTTTCATCCACCACCGTACCCACCGGAACCTTGAACGGCCAGATCAAGCTGCAGGGGCTGAACCTCGACCTCGTGGGCACGGTGCCTTTGACGGGCGGTCTGTCTGCGATCGGTCGAGTCGGGGCGCAGTATGCCAATGCGCGCGACACGTTCAGCGGAAGCGGCGCCGTCAGCGTCCTGAACCCGAGCCCGAGCAAGCGCGCCGCGAACTACAAGTTCGGCGCTGGGTTGCAGTACGAGATTAGCCCAACGTTTGTAGTGCGTGCCGAAGCCGAGCGCTACCGCATCAATGATGCCGTGGGCAACCACGGTGACGTGAATCTTTTCTCGGTGAGCCTGGTCATTCCGTTCGGTCGGACCGCCGCGGCTGCGCCGCGAGCCGTGGCTGCGCCGGCCTATGTCGAGCCAGATCCGGTTGTTGTCGCACCGCAGCCCGTTGTCGCAGCTGCCCCGGTTGCTCTTGTTGCACCTGTCGTCACGGCCCCTGAGCGTCGACGGGTGAGCTTTTCGGCTGAGTCGCTGTTCGCATTCGATCAGTCGATCGTGAAGCCCGAAGGCCGCCTCGCGCTTGACCGGTTCTCGAAGGAACTGGCTGGCACCCAGTACGAGGCAATCACCGTCGAGGGGCATACCGATCGACTTGGATCGAAGGCCTACAACCAGAAGCTGTCATTGAAGCGTGCCGAATCGGTGAAGGCATATCTCGTGAGCTCCGGAGGTCTAGTTCCGCAAAAGGTCTCGGCGATCGGAAAAGGTGAGTTGACACCCCTCACGAAGCCAGCGGATTGCAAGGGGACGAAGCCTACGGCAAAACTGATCTCGTGCTTGCAGCCCGATCGCCGCGTGGAAGTGGAGGTGACCGGGACGCGCTAGTTTGGCCACGGTATTGTTCCGCTGGTCTGCGCGCATTTCGTGCGATTTGCCCGGCATCGACGCAGCGCCGGGGATTGGGAATGCGTCGATCCAAGCACTGACGGCTCAGGATGCCGATCTCGATCTCCGCCATGTTCAGCCAGCTCGTGTGCTTGGGGGTGCGGTAGAACTGGACCCCTGCGCAACAGCGCAGCTGCTTCAACAGCTATCACTCGAAACGATTCCAGCGAACCTGATACGTGCTACTGCGCGAGTCGCCAAAATCAGTTCGGCCCAAATCTCTGCTTTCGATTACGGTGGACGCCCGCGTTTCTCGGCCGTCGCTCTGCTGAATTGCTGATGCAGGCCCGGGTGGCACTTGGTGCAGCGATCGGCGCACGAGCCAACGATGTCGTCTTTGTGCCGAACTCGACGACGGGCTTCAACGTCGTCGCACAGTCCTTTCCGCTGCAGCCCGCTGACGAAGTGCTGACTACTGACCTCGAATACGGCGCCTGCGACGCGGCGTGGGGCCGTATTTGCGCGAAGCGCGGCGCAATCTATCGGCGCGTCGAGATTCCGCTTCCGTACGATCGTGAAAGGGTCCTCGATCGGCTGTGGACTCCGTCGGCCGCCGCACGCGACTCATCTTCGTTAGTCACGTGACTTCGACGACCGCTCTAATCCTACCCGTGGCGGAAGTCTGCGCCGCTGCGCGCAAGCGTGGCATTGCCACGCTCATCGATGGCGCTCACGCCCCGGGGCAGATCGCCGTCGATCTCGACGCCATCGGCGCAGACTTCTATGTCGGAAACTGCCACAAGTGGCTGTGCGCACCAAAGGGTTCGGGCTTTCTGAATGCTCGAGCCGAGCACCATGAGTTGCTTGACGCAACCGTCATGAGTTGGGGTTACGCCGATGACACCGGCGGACACTCGGGGTTCGACGACTACCTCGGCAACACGCAGTTTGAGCGTCGCATGCAATGGCAAGGTACCCGAGACATCTCGCCATGGCTGGCTGTGCCCGCTGCGCTTCGGTTTCAGGATCGCTTTGATTGGCCGACCGTTCGCCAGCACTGCCACGTCCTCGCAGAGCACGCCGTTGAAGTGATGGCCCGACGCCATGGTCTGCCGCCCGCTGCGAAGACCGATGACTGGGCCCAGATGGTGGTGATCCCGGTTCCAGTGCAGGACCCCGAGACATTGCGCAAACGATTGCTCCTGGAGAGTCGGATCGAAGTTCCCGTGACCACTCACCGTGGTCGGGTCTTCGTTCGCCTCTCGGTCCAGGGCTACAACACACCTGAAGATATCGAACATCTCCTTGGCGCGCCTGCTCTGCAGTGACCCAGCCACGCCGTCACTCAATGGACGTCGCCGAAAGCGGCTGCGGGCGAACCGGTAGCGGACCGCGCAGGCTGGGGGCAACCGCATCGTAAGGAAGTCGCCCGCGATTGACCGCCATTAGGCTACGCGTCTAGGCGCGCGCATCTTCGTATTGGGCAGGGCTGTCCATCGCTCACTTCGGCTGCATTTGGGCAACTCAATTTCTACGACAGTTTTGAGCCGTCGATGGGCGACGAATCTGGCTCTCACCGACGCATGTCGGTCCTATGCAGCGAGAGCCACCTCTTGCGAATGACCCGTTACCTGCGGCGTTGGTACGCCTATCGGACAAGCGCCCCTCAGTGTCCCCGACACGCGTGCTCGAGCTTGCACCCGCAGTTTCAGCTCTACGGCGAGTGCCAGCCCTCCGAATCGCACGTCGCGACGATCTGTCGAACCTGGGCAACTTCGAATATCTGACCCAGCCGAAATGATTCAGGGCTCGCATTCTTCTCGGCCTCGATCCAGCCGCGCGCGGTACTGACGTCGTCATGCCGCTCCGCAACCGACGCATTGGTCTCAAAGACAACCCTGGCATAGAAAGTCATTTGAGCCGACTCCAAGGCTAGCGACAGAGGCCGCGATCACTGTTCACCGATTGCAGGTCACCGCGACCTTTGGAACACGATCAAGAGAGACAAACTGGCACAGGACCGCAATGCCCTCACCGACTACCGGCGACAAACCGTGCCCTGCGATCCCTTAAGCGCATACTGACACAAATGCTGCGTTGCAGCAACCCTGCGTAAGCTGCGCCGAGCTAGAAGGACGTGCCCTGAAATGAATCAAATCGTCGACTCGGTCGAATGCGGCGCCCTGCATCGATCAATCGTCAGGCCGGAGGCCCTCAAGAAGGCTGTCCTCGTGCAGGACGTCGGCACGCCGGGCCATCTCTTCGCATTGCTGATGATCGACAACTCGCGCGCCGTGCAGCTAACTCAGGGCAAGCTGGATCTCAATGCGCGGGCCGGCGTCGGCATGCAAAAGCTGCAGGCTTTTCGCAACCAGCTTTATCGGACGAGCGTCAGTTCGTACGAGTTGCGGTTCTGCGAACCGCAGACCTCTGATCGTCTGACGAGCGGCGAGCGGTTTGACCCGCAGTGGTTTGTCGAGGCCAGCTTCCCGGAACTGCTGACGCACATTGGCGTCTGGCGCGCCGGGCAAGCCACCCGGTGACTTCCCCGGTCATGCCAGCTGCGTCACAGGACAACGCTATCGCGCGCTGGTGGCGCAATGCACGCCATACGCCCGCGCGCCTCAACCTTGCGCTCCAAGGGGGCGGTGCGCATGGCGCTTTCACCTGGGGTGTGCTGGATGCGCTGTTGGAGGATTCGCGCATTGAACTCGAAGGACTGAGCGGCAGCAGCGCAGGTGCGATGAACGCGGTGGTACTTGCCGACGGCTGGATGAAGGGCGGACGCGAAGGCGCGCGCCAGGGGTTGACCCAGTTCTGGACCGCAGTGGGAAGGCAAACGCCAACGGGCATGGTCGCGCACGGCGAAGGCGATGCGCTCGGCTTGTCAACTGCGAGCAAGGTGCTGGCGACCTGGGCCGCGTACTTTTCTCCGTCCCAGTTGAACCCCTTCGACCTCAACCCGTTGCGAGAGCTGCTGGTGCGCCAGGTCGACTTCGAGCAGTTGCGCCGGCACTGTCCGATGAAGCTATTTGTCGCCGCGACACAAGCGAACACGGGCAAGGTTCGGGTGTTTCGCGAAAGCGAACTCACGATCGACATGCTTCTCGCGTCCGCATGCCTGCCGAAGCTCCATCGTCCGGTGACGATCGAAGGCGAGCCATTCTGGGATGGTGGCTACTCCGCGAATCCGGCAGTGTTCCCGTTGTTCTACGACTGCGATTCGCGTGACGTGTTGTTGGTCTTGCTCAGCCCTCTCGAACACCAGCAGACACCGCACACTGTTCAACAGATCGAAGCCCGTATCGTGGAACTCGCGTTCAGCGCCAACTTCATGCGCGAGATGCGCATGTTTGCGCAGGCCATCGAGTTCTCGAGTCCGAGATTTCTGACCATGGGACGGCTCGAGCGACGATTACATGCGATGCGCTTTCACATGATCGACTCCAGCCAACTGGTCAGTCTGCAGAGCACCGAGACGAAGTTGCTGACCTATGGCCCCTTTCTCGCCAAATTGATGCGTCAAGGACGCGAGCGATCCGCTGTATGGATCAATGAACACTTCAGCGGCGTAGGTCGACGTTCGACGCTTGACTTGAAGCAGCACTTCATTTGAGCCTCTCTTAAATTTCGAGTGGGTTGCAGGGCACGCAGAAGGCAGCGAACACGTCGTCGGGTGGCTTCGTGGACCGCTGTAGTGGCTGAAGCAGCAGTCAGCTCATAATCCGCACCCTCTCTGCCAAGCTGCAGGCCTCAGCAATGCTAGCTTTCAGCCTTCTCCGATCTTCCGAGTCTGGGTGGACGGCACACTGCTTCGCCGCCTCGTTCCTGACAAGCCTTCCTTGCGAACCATCTATTCCCGGCACCCACTCAGATTTCAACAGAGCCCCATGTGATGGTGGGAGCGAGTCCGGCGCGCCCCGCCTGAAGGACCAACCATTGCCTCGTTCGAATGCACGAATCGCGGTAGCCATTCCACTGTCATGGGGCTCCTCAACTGCTACAGCGCCGGACCGCACAGGGCCTGCGCGTGCGTTTGGCCATTGCGCATGCTGTCCGAGCGCCGCCACATCGAATGGAGCGCAGCGTCGAGCGCAAATGAGCGGAATCTTTCCAGTTTGACCCGCGTGGCGCGCACCATCGCTTGCTGCAGGCGATCATGAAACAGCGCTCGGTTCGGCAAGTCGGTGAGCGAGTCGAATTCGGCAAGACGACGCAGCCGCCCTTCCGCGACCTTTCGGTCGTTGATGTCCGCGTAGGTGCCGTCCAGCCGCAATGCCCTGCCACTGTCGTCGCATTCCACGACGTCTCGGTGGCGAAGGTCTGGAGTCACGGTTGATCGCTGTATCGGCCGAAGGTCCGCGCGCAGATTTCAATCTAGAGGGCAACTCGACGACCGGCCTACCGCATGACGTCTGGGCCGATCGCCAGATTGCCGATGCCCGGGAAGGCGGCTTCCGTCAAGCGGCCACCCGTATGGCGGTCAGCCGTCAAGAGTGATCACGACCATGTATCACGGAACCAGTTCCGAGAACACTGACTACAGTGGTGCGAAGACCGAAGGAGACCTAGTCGGTCCGTGCAAATAGCGGGCGCGTGATCACAGGCAGTGTCGCGGACGACGATGCATCCGCGATGCCGAAGGCAAGTCAGGCGCGTTGCGAAGTCGCAGCCGCCGAGCGAAGGCCTACGGCGACAAGCTCTGCTTGTTGGCGTCCAGGTGA
>JANYBE010000098.1 GCA_025360945.1 Rhizobacter sp.
ACCCGGCAGCGGTGCAACCAGCGCGGTCAACGCCATCAGGTCGGGCAACTGGTCGAGTTCGATGAGCTGCTCGAGTTCGGTGGCCAGTTGCGCTTCATGGCCGTCGGCGGCCAGCGCGAGCAACCCGACGATGGTCTTGCAAGTCCAGGGTGCCAAAGGGCGGGAACGTCAGGTCAACGCCGACCAGCACTTTCTTTCGCTGCTTGATGTCCGTGAGTGTGTCGGCGCTCGCCAACGTAGTGATTGCGACCAACGTCGCTACCAACCCACCCAGAACGAACTTGGCCTTTGTCATGACGTCCCCTGGTTAAAGTTCACTGTTGATGGATCGGTTCAGCTCTTCTGTCTTCGGGTTTGCAAACAAGACGGCAGGTGTGCCCATCTCCCATACCTTTCCCGCATGCATGAAGACGAGCACGTCGGCCACCTTTTTCGCGAACGACATTTCGTGAGTGACCAACGCCATGGTCATACCGTCGCGCGCAAGGTTTTCCATCGTGCGCAGCACTTCACCGGTCAGTTCAGGGTCCAGAGCGGAGGTGACTTCGTCGAAAAGGATCAGCTCCGGCATCATGGCCAGTGACCGAGCAATCGCCACGCGCTGCTGCTGCCCGCCCGAGAGTTGCTCAGGATAGGCCGCGAGTTTGTGCACCATTTCGACCTGATCCAACACTCTCATCGCGATGTCGCAGGCGTCCTTGGCGCGCATCTTCTTGATGCTGGTCAGCGCCAGTGTCACGTTCCTTTGCACGGTCAGGTGCGGGAACAGGTTGTAGCCCTGGAAGACGATGCCGACGCGTTGTCGGAGCGCCAGCAGCTCCTTGCTCGAGAGCCCGTTGAGTTCGGTGTCGCAGACCCGAATTCATGCCACTGGGACAATAGGCGTCGCGCTCGCTCCCACGCGTGTATGCGAGTACCCCGAGGCCCGGCATCGCGGCAACACGCTCTCTCTTCAACCTACGGGTGGGCCAATACGCTCGACGGGCCCGCGTGCGGCTTTGTCCATTCATCGTAGGGCGACCACCGTCTCGCTGACCCGCTCGTCACTATTCAAGTGCACAGTTGACCCAACCGCCGCCTTGTCGGCTGGACTGCAGGGCTGCGTCGACAAACAATATCCCGCGCAAACCATCCTCGACGGTGGGAATGCGTAGCGCGAGGGGATCAGGGTCGGTAGAAGTCAATCGCGCCGCGATCAAGGCAGCAAAGTCGGCGTAGAGATTGGCGAATGATTCGCGGAAACCTTCCGGATGGCCGCGGGAGATTCGGGTCGCACACTGTGCTGCGGGCAGCAAGTAGGGATCCCCGCGTCCGAGCGTTCGCGCCGGTTCGCCAAGCGGTGAGTGGCGCAAATAGTTGGGCACAGCATGCTGCCACTCGAGCATTCCTCGTTCGCCATAGACGCGCACAGTGACGTTGTTTTCGGCACCTGCGGCTGCCTGCGAGACACAGCAAACGCCGCGGGCGCCGTTGGCAAAGCGCCAAAGCATCCCCGCGAAATCGTCGAATTGCCGATCTGGCACGATCGATCCAACGTCTGCAGCCACCCGAGTCACAGGACTGACGGCGACGAAAGAAGCTAGGTGGTGCGCATGGGTGCCGATGTCACCCATCACCAATGATGGACCTCCCCTCGTGGCATCCAGCTTCCACTTGAGCTTGTCGCTGAGCGGTCCGGATTCCACGGCGGAAGCCATGCCCCCTTGCAAATATTCCGCATTGACCATTCGTATTGCACCGAGCGCGCCTTGCTCGACCATCGCGCGCGCCTGCCGCACCATTGGATAGCCCGAATAGTTGTGGGTCAGACAAAACACGACACCTGTCTGTCGTGCCAACAGCACAAGCGCGCGCGCCTCTTCGACTGAGTTGGCAAGTGGCTTGTCGCAGATGACATGGAGTCCTGCCTGCATGGCCGCACTGCACTCGGCGAAATGGCAGTCATTGGGCGTCATGACTGCCACAGCCTCGATGCCTTGACCGTCGACTCGTTGTGCCTCCAGCTTGATCATCTCGTCGACATTGCTATAAGACCGCGCCTCGTCGAGGCCGACGGCGGCTCCCTGGACGGCTGCACGTTCAGGCCTCGACGTCACGACGCCCGCGACGACGCGAAAGCAGCCGTCGAGCACTGCTGCGCTTCGGTGAATCGGACCGATGAACGACCCAGGCCCTCCGCCGACTACGCCCAAGCGAAGCGGGCGCCCGATGAGCGCCATTGAAACTGGTTTCATGAGTTGGCTACCAAGATTCGGCCTTGCATTCCGGTACTGCTTCAAAGCAGTCCGTCGATGTCTCTAAGTACGTATCGCTGGGACTATGCCTCAAGGCGGCCTGCGCGGAGGGCAAAACCATGCGAGGCCAAGCCGAAGTCAGACGAGCAATGCAAGTGCGTGCAAGCGCAGCTGCTGCATGCAAACAATGCGGTCCTCGTAGACCGTATCAAGCGAAGCAGAGAGGTCGCGCAAGCGTTGCGCGGCGTACCAGCCCTTGGCAGCGACCAAAGCAATAGTCAGCAGGAAGCTTGCTCCGAGCCGGAGCTTGAGCTTGGTAGGTCGCATGGCGAAGTTGTGCGCTCAGTCCGCGCGCTCACCCGCTTTAGCACGAACGTCTTCGCCGTCTTCGCCCTCTGCAACGTCAAAAGGTCGTCCACTCTCCGCCGCCATTGGCATTGGCATTGGCACTGGGATTGGCGATGGCGGGCTCCGCGCGGGCCGATTCCGGAACCCTGACAAAGACCTTGGCTGCTGGCCTGCCCGCAAGCTTTGCGGCGGGCAACTTGGATGGGGCGGCCGATGCCGCAGGTGCAGCCGATGCGGCCTGGAACCCAGCCGCGTCACCGGCGACCTTGAACGCCGACACCGTTTGCGCCAGCTGCGCCGCCT
>JANYBE010000102.1 GCA_025360945.1 Rhizobacter sp.
AAGCCGCAGGGACCGGCCTCGTAGACGATGTGCAGTCTGTTGCCCGCGCTCACCAGCTTGCGCATCGACTTGCTCACCGCAGCGAGACCGCCGGCGACGCTGCCCAGGTGTCGGACCTCGGCGTCGCGTGGCGCATCTGCTGCCGCGATGTCGATGCTGCCCTTGTGCACGTCTAAACCGACGTAGAGAGTGCTAGATTTGTCCATGGTCCGTCTCCTCGTGAATTCGCAACGACCTGACCGCCCATCGGTCCGGTGCATTGGTGTAGCTCGGCACGCCCCTGGCGTGCAACCTACGTTGTCGCAGGGGACGGACCGCCCGAATTCACAATCACGAAGCCATTCTGTCTAGCCGTCCAAGGTCCGCCCAGCACGCTGATTGACAACCCTCTTTGATGTAGCTACATTAAAGAATGCGAATCTAGTTCGATCCGATCAAGGACGCGGGGAACCAAACGAAGCACGGTGCCTCACTGGCCTTGGCAGGCGAACTCGATTGGGAAGCTGCGCTGGTCTGGGTTGATGCTCGTTTGACTACGCTGAGTTGCGAATGGTTGCTCTCGCGCCGAAGACCAACATCCTCCGTCGCCTTTGTGGATCGCAGCTCAGCGCGAAGAATCATCAGCCTGCGTCGGGCCAATCGTCGTGAGGTCAAACACTATGTCGAAAGCATCTAAGCGTCCCTCCATTGCAATGCCGACCACAACGGAAGACCGAGCAATTACGGCGGCCGCCAAAGCCGATCCGGACGCGCTGCCGCTGACTGCGAAGCAGTTGAAGGCGATGATTCCCTTGCGAACGCTACGCGGCCGCCCCAAGTCCGAGAGCCCGAAGCTGTTGGTGTCCGTTCGCTACAGCCAGGAGGTACTCACGTACTTCAAGTCCACTGGTGAAGGTTGGCAGTCGCGTATGGATGGCGTGCTGCGCGAGTACGTCACACGTCAATCGCGTCGAGCGCAAAGATGACGGCTAAGCCGTCCATCGAGCGGACAGTCAACAGCCGGCTCCGCCGCCTGTCGCCTGCCGCCCATGTCCAACGGTAGGCGTCACAACACCCACGCGCAGCCTTGCGGAACTCAACACTTCAGCGAGTTCACTTCATGCTTGTAGGAACATGTCACTGCGGTGCCGTCACGATCGAATTGCCTTCCGCCCCAGAGAAGGCTACAAGCTGCAATTGCTCAATCTGCCGGCGACTCGGCGCGGTCTGGGCCTACTATGAGTTCGGCACCGTGAAACTCACTGGGCATCCGGAACACACGCAGGAGTACGTTCAAGGAGACAAAACTCTGCGAACAATTCGTTGCTCTACATGCGGGTGTGTCACGCACTGGGAGCCATTGAAGCCAGAAGCAGGTATTCGTCACGGCGTGAACCTGAGAAACTTCGATCCAAAGCTCATAGAGTCCGTGCAGGTGCGGCGCTTCGACGGCGCTGATACTTGGGAATTCCTGGAGTGAAGAGTGGCCCTAACTGGTCGCCTGTCAAAGGCAACCAGCCCGCCTCACTATCGAAGGCGAGATCGGGGCGAAAGAGATTGGCAAGCTCATCAAGCTACTAGAAGCGCAGAAGGCCGTGCTCGACGATGACGACGATGTCGAGCCGCTGGCCTAACCGAATCGAGGCCCGCCTAGCGCGGGCTTTCTCTTGCTGGGTTTGTCAAGTACACAAGTCCGCTCGCTTCGTTGGCCATGCGCGAAGGACTGACCGCATCTCTCCGAACCCGGCACCACACCGACAAGAAGGTCGAACCGATCGCACTGGTCTGTGAATTTCGCCGAGCCGTGAGCACCGAGAGTCCTGGACAACCTCGGCTGGCGGTCTACGGATGCCGACGAGGGGCAAAAGCGCCCGATGTTTCCCCGGCGTTACCCCAGCGAATCGAATATGAGGACATTGGCGAGCTAAGTCCTTGACTTCAATGGTCGGGGTGAGAGGATTCGAACCTCCGGCCTCTACGTCCCGAACGTAGCGCTCTACCAGGCTAAGCTACACCCCGATTTGGCCCTGCCGTTGCAACAGGATTGACGCCGGGCCACTCAAGCAGAGCGGTCGACTGATCGAAAGCAGAATTCTAGCAGAGCTTCGCGGTAGGCCGACGCGGGCAGCACCCGCAGCGCCTTCGAGGCCTTGTCGGCCTCGGCACGAGCGGCCTCGCGGGTTGCGGTGATTGCACCGGTATGGCGCACGATTTCGACGATCTCCGGCAGCCGCGCGACCTCGCCGTGTTCGATGGCATGACGGATGAGTTCGCGCTCGGCGGCGGTACCGCGCTCCATCGCGTGCAGCAGCGGCAAGGTCGGCTTGCCTTCGCGCAGGTCATCGCCGACGTTCTTGCCGAGCTGCTCGGTAGCACCCTCGTAGTCGAGCAGGTCGTCGATCAGCTGGAACGCGGTGCCCAGCGACCGCCCGTAGTCGGCACAGCATTCCTCGACTTCGGGGCTGACTTCGGCCAGCACCGCACCGATTCGGGCGCTGGCCTCGAACAGCTTGGCGGTCTTGAAACGGATCACGCGCAAGTAGTCGTCCACCGACAGATCGGGGTCGTGCATGTTCATCAGCTGCAGCACCTCGCCCTCGGCGATCACATTGGTGGCGTCGGCCAGCACCTCGAGTACGCGCATGCGGTTCACCGACACCATCATCTGGAAGGCGCGCGAATAGACGAAGTCACCCACCAAAACGCTCGCTGCGTTCCCAAACAGCGCGTTTGCCGTTTGGCGGCCACGACGCAGCGCGGATTCGTCGACCACATCGTCGTGCAGCAGGGTTGCGGTGTGGATGAACTCGACCGTTGCGGCAAGTTCGAAGCGTTCAGGTCCGCTGTAGCCCAGTGCGTTCGAGAACAACAGCACCAGCATTGGTCGGATGCGCTTGCCGCCGGCGCTGATGATGTAGTGGGCGATCTGGTTGATCATCACCACGTCGGAGGCCAACCGGTGCTGGATCACTGCGTCCACTTGGCGCATGTCGGCGGCCATCAGCGCCGAGGCGCTCGACGCCGAGGTCTCGATCGGGAAAGGTGTAAGCGGTGGGGTCGGTTGCACGCTGCGCTCGGTTGGTACCGGTCGATTATAGAAAGTGGCCCCGGCCCGACGGCCGCCGTTTGCCTCGAACCGAAAACATGCTAGAATCACGGGCTCTGCGAGTTTTGCAGGGCTGCTGCGTTGGGCTGACGCCTGGTGTGGCAGACTTCAATCGAAAGGGCTGATATGTACGCGGTCATAAAAACCGGCGGCAAACAATACAAAGTTGCTGCAGGCGAAAAGATCAAAATAGAACAGATTGCTGCGGATGTTGGCCAAGAGATCACGATCGACCAGGTGTTGGCCATTGGTGGCGGCACCGATCTGAAGGTCGGGACTCCCTTGGTAACGGGCGCAAGCGTGGTGGCCACCGTGGTGGCTCATGGCAGGCACGACAAGGTGCGCATCTTCAAGATGCGCCGTCGCAAGCACTATCAAAAGCGCCAAGGCCATCGCCAAAACTACACCGAGATTCAAATCGGTGCGGTGAACGCTTAACAAAGGAGCTGACTCATGGCACAGAAAAAGGGCGGCGGTTCGACACGGAACGGCCGCGACTCCCAACCCAAGATGCTCGGCGTGAAGGTGTTCGGCGGCCAGAAGATTCCGGCTGGTTCGATCATCGTGCGCCAGCGCGGTACCAAGTTCCATGCCGGCACCAACGTAGGCGTGGGCAAGGACCACACCTTGTTCGCGCTGGTCGATGGCCAGGTGAGCTACGCCGTCAAGGGCCCGCGCAACCGCCAGACGGTCTTCGTCACGGCGCTTTGATTCGCCCACCGCGCGAGCGGTGCGCCACACGACGAAGCCCCGGCCTCCCGGGGCTTTGTTTTTGGTGATTTACCATCTGCGCTCTACCGGACCCGCACCATGAAATTCGTTGACGAAGCCACCATCGACGTCGTTGCCGGCGACGGTGGCAACGGTTGCATGAGCTTTCGGCGCGAGAAGTTCCTGCCCTTCGGCGGCCCGAACGGCGGCGACGGTGGCCGCGGCGGCAGCGTCTTCGCCATGGGCGACCGCAACCTGAACACGCTGATCGACTTCCGTTACGCGCGCCGCCACGAAGGCCGTCGCGGCGAGAACGGCCGTGGCTCGGACCAGTACGGGGCAGCTGCCGAGGACATCGTCCTGCGCATGCCGATGGGCACCGTGATCACGGACAACGAGACCAACCAAATCATCGCCGAGTTGCTCGTGCCGGACGAGAAGGTGCTGATCGTCAAGGGCGGTGACGGCGGCTTCGGCAACCTGCACTTCAAGACCAGCACAAACCGCGCGCCGCGCCAGAAGACGCCCGGCTGGCCGGGCGAGCAAAAGAAGCTGCGGCTCGAATTGAAGGTGCTCGCCGACGTCGGCCTGCTGGGCATGCCGAACGCCGGCAAGTCCTCGCTGATCACCGCGATCTCCAACGCGCGACCGAAGATCGCCGACTACCCGTTCACGACGCTGCACCCGAACCTCGGTGTGGTGCGCGTCGCACCCGAGCAGAGCTTCGTTGTTGCCGACATTCCCGGCCTGATCGAAGGCGCGTCCGAAGGCGCTGGGCTGGGCCACCTGTTCCTGCGCCACCTGCAACGCACGCACTTGCTGCTGCACCTCGTGGACTTCGCGCCCTTTGACGACGGCGTCGACCCGGTTACCCAAGCCAAGGCCATTGTTGGAGAGTTGAAGAAGTACGACCAGGAGTTGTTCGACAAGCCGCGCTGGCTGGTGCTCAATAAGATGGATATGGTGCCGCTCGAAGAGCGTGAAGCGCGTGTCAAGGATTTCGTCAAGCGCTTCAAGTGGAAGGGCCCGGTGTTCCAGATCTCGGCGTTGACGCGCGAGGGCTGCGAGCCCTTGATCCACGCGATCTACAAGCATGTGTCCAAGTTGAAGAACGTTGTGCCGGACGACCCCGATCCGCGCTTCACCGCCACGAGCCCGGCATGAGCACGGCGATGCGCGATGCCCGCCGCATCGTCGTCAAGGTCGGCTCCAGCCTGGTGACGAACGAAGGCCGCGGTGTTGATGCCGAAGCGGTAGGCAACTGGTGTCAGCAGATGGCGACGCTCGGGCGCCAGGGTCGCGAAATTGTGATGGTCTCCAGCGGTGCCATCGCCGAAGGCATGAAGCGCCTGGGCTGGACGGTGCGGCCGAAAGAGGTTCACGAACTGCAAGCGGCCGCCGCGGTCGGTCAAATGGGCCTCGCACAGATCTATGAGTCCAAGCTGCGCGAGCACGGCATGGGCAGCGCACAGGTGCTGCTCACGCACGCGGACCTCGCCGACCGCGAACGCTACCTGAATGCGCGTTCGACGCTGCTCACCTTGCTCTCGCACAAGGTCATCCCGGTCATCAACGAGAACGACACTGTCGTCGTTGATGAGATCAAGTTCGGCGACAACGACACGCTGGGCGCGCTGGTCGCGAACCTCGTCGATGCCGACGCGCTGGTGATCCTCACCGACCAGCGCGGTCTGTATTCGGCCGACCCACGCAAGGACCCGAACGCGCGCTTCATCGACGAGGCGCGTGCCGGTTCGCCGGAGCTCGAGCTGATGGCCGGTGGCGCCGGCTCCAGCCTCGGCCGAGGCGGCATGATCACGAAGATCCTCGCGGCCAAGCGCGCGGCGGGCAGCGGGGCGAGCACCGTGATTGCCTACGGACGCGAGCCGCACGTCCTGGTCCGCCTCGCTGCGGGCGAGGCCATCGGCACGGCGCTGATCGCATCGACGCAAAAGCTCGCGGCGCGCAAGCAATGGATGGTCGATCACCTGCAACTGCGCGGCGCGGTGATCGTCGACGACGGTGCGGCGCGCAAGGTGCGCGACGAAGGCAAGAGCCTGCTGCCGATCGGCATGACGGAAGTGCATGGCGAGTTTCACCGCGGCGATGTGATTGCGGTGCGAAGCCTTGCCGGGGTGGAACTAGCGCGCGGTCTGGCGAACTACGGCAGCAGCGAGGCTCGCCTGATCGCGCGTCGGCCATCCAGCGAATTCGAAAAGCTGCTGGGCTTCACGGCCGAGGCAGAAATGATCCACCGCGACAACATGGTTCTGGCCTAGTCAGGCAGCTTGTCGGGTTGGGTTGACTGCTCGGTGGGCTGAGACGCCACCGACTCGTCGTGGTGCTGCTGATCATCATCGCGATGATGCGGACGCATTCCCGAGCGCAGGTAGCGGTTGTGATGCGTGCCGCGCGGTAGGAAGCGTGCGAGCTCGGTCAGCGCCATCTGGTACACGTCGCGCTTGAACTCGATCACGAGCTCCAGCGGCACCCAATACTCGTTCCAGCGCCAGGCGTCGAACTCGGGGTGATCGGTGGCGCGCAGGTTCATGTCGCTGTCGCGGCCGACCAGCTGCAAAAGAAACCAGATCTGCTTTTGGCCACGGTAGTGGCCCCGCGCATCGCGCCGGATGAAATGATCCGGCACCTCGTAACGCAACCAGTCGCGCGTGCGCGCAACGATGCGCACATGCTCGTGTACGAGGCCCACTTCTTCATGCAGCTCGCGGTACATCGCCTGCTCGGGCGTCTCGCCGTATTTGATGCCCCCTTGCGGGAACTGCCAGGAGTGGGTGCGGATACGCTTGCCCCAGAACACCTGGTTTCTCTGGTTGAGCAGGACGATGCCGACGTTGGGTCTGAACCCTTCACGGTCGAGCATAATCAACCCCAATTCATTCGTTGAATTCATTATTACACCGGCGTGACGGGATTCAACCCCTTGGGTTTCCCGCAGCTCTTTCGGGGCTCTGTGCCGGTGCCGTGCGCAGCCGCACATCCACCTTGATCCGCCGCATGAAAGCCTCCCACTTTTTCATCTCCACCCTGAAGGAAGCTCCCGCCGACGCTGAAGTGATGAGCCACAAACTCATGATGCGTGCCGGCTTCATCAAGCGCCTCGGCGCGGGCATCTACAGCTACATGCCGATGGGGCTGCGCGTGATCCGCAAGGTCGAGGCGATCATCCGTGAAGAGATGAATCGCGCCGGCGGCATCGAGCTGCTGATGCCGGTCGTGCAGCCTGCCGAGCTCTGGCAGGAGACGGGTCGCTTCCAGAAGTACGGTGCCGAGTTGCTGCGCTTGAAAGACCGTCACGATCGCGATTTCGTGATCC
>JANYBE010000103.1 GCA_025360945.1 Rhizobacter sp.
CGCGCGCCGGTGCCGCCGAGCTGACTTGTCTACTTCAGGGCGGTTCGAGCCTGGTGACTTGGCACATCGGCATGCTGGGTGGCGTCTAGCACCAACTCCGATCGACCTAGCCCTGCTGACCTCAGAAAACGAGCAATCCGCCCGAGGCTCGCACCCGGGGCGGATTGCTGGTCATCTTGCGGCAGCGTAGGAGGCGCTGGCGGGCCCTTAAGAGCGAAGGTGAGACCCTGCGGCCTTGCGTGTCGTGTATGACAACACCAGTGTATTCCTATGTGTGGGCTTCGGGGGCCAGGGTGAGACGTGAATAGGGGGACTACAGCGGCCCGTTACGCGAATCAGCTACCCGCATCGCCCCTGTGAGAGGTGGCTGAGGCCTGCCAGCGCGCGAGAGATCGCAACCGGTATAGCTGGGAGAGAGGTTGGGTTGCCGAAGATTACCCGGGTCTAACGGGGTCTAACGCTCACCACGTCTCACGAGTGCGCCAGGCGCCGAACATGGCCATCACAAGCGACAGAAGGGTCGAAATCAGCTGCCACCAAGCTTCATACACGATACCGTTGTATATCCAAAGCGCAGCGACGACGGCAAGTGCGACCCGCAGGCGCGCGCCACGAAGGTAGAACATGGCGCCGGTAGCGAGCATGGACGCCGCAGTGGTCGATGCGGTCGCAAGGCCATTCCACGTAACCAGCGCAGCGATGACGGCGACCGCCATAAAGCACACGCATGCGAGCGCCCTCAGTCTGGCCGCGTGCGTCCCGACTGACGCCGCGGTGGCTTGGCGGCCGACGGACAGGACGTTCATCGCGGCGGCGCTGTGAGCCCCCAGCAAGAAGCTGTTGAGTGCCCATAGGGCTGAGGACCAAGCGCTGGATTTACGCAGGGAGTTGTCGGAGTCTTGCGCCAAGCCACGCAAGTTCATGGCCAGGGCGGCAACGCCGGTAGCGTTGATGATGAGGTCGGAAGACATTTCTGGACTGCCAGTCGGCGCCTCCCATCAAGGTGGCCGGCGGGAGATGACGTGCTGCTTGCGCTGAGTAGCGACTCGAAGGCCTGTTCATCGACAAGTCGGCCGCCAGATGTAGGGGACTTGCAAATGGTTTCGAAGTCCCAGTTGCAGCTTCTATGGGTAGTCTTGACGGTGACCGTCACCGTCCGCTAGTAGGAAGGGCAAACGCGCTCGTTCAGCGAAGCAACAGGACGCAGTTGCTCGGCCAAGAGACCAAGTCATCTCCGTGACGACGTTGCCAGTATGGAGGGATGTCTTGCGCTCAATGAGCATGAGATGGCACTCTTGCTCGCGGACGGCGGTTGTGGCGCGAATGGGATAGGCGATCTCATCTTGAGCGCGAACGAATGGCGTGAGGGATATCCGCCCAGCCCCGCTAAGCCAGTGTGAACGCTTCATGCACCGCCGCCTGGACGCTGCCGCCCAATACGGCACCGCCGCCGGCGACATAAATCCAGTCGCCGATCGTGCCTGCGCCGACGGCGTGGCGTGGGGTCGGCATCGATGCGTGCCGCTGCCAGGTGTCAGCCGCAGGGTCGTAGCTTTCCATCTGGCCATACACACGGGCCTGGCTCGGTACGCCGCCGATCATCGACCCGCCCTCCCCACCCATTGCCCATAGGCGGTTGCGATAGACCACCAGACCGTGGCCGGACCGCTCGGTCGGCATCGGTGCGCGCAGCTCCCAGTTGTCGCGCGCCGGGACATAGACGTGGTGCAACGTCGTGTTGTATTCGAAGGTGTTGAAGCGACCCCCGATCACGTGGATGAGCCCGTTGTGGGTGACGCAACCGACATGGTCTCGCGCGCCGGGCAACGCCTTGCGCGCACTCCAGCGGTCGGCCTTCGTGTCGTAGACCTCATGCCAGCCAACACTGGCGCGTTCGGCGGCCGGCTCCGACGCACCGCCGATCAAGTGCAGGCTGCCATCGAACATCACGGCCGCCGCCGCACCGCGCGGGCGCGGCAACGGCGCGATCGCGGCCCAACGGTTCGCGTCGACGTCATAGACATAGGCCAGCGTGTCCGACCGCCGGTTCTGCTCTACGAAGCCACCGAATGCCCAGACGCGAGAATCGTCGGCTGCGACCGCGACGTGATTGGCGCCGCGCGGCAACGGCGCGCCGCCGAGCCAACGGTCCTGCGAGGGATCATAGATGTGGTGGTAGTCGCGATTGACCGCAGCTTCACCGTAACCACCGACGACGTGCATCCGGCCGCGCGTGACCGTGGCCCATGCCATCTCGCTGCGCGGAATGGGGAGCGCGGCGCGGCGCTCCCATCGCCCCGCCGGACCTGCAGGAGCGGGGCTGTCGAAGAAGCGTTGCGCCTCCTGATCTGGCGTCAGGTGGTGGGGTGCTCCCCCCTGCAGCCGGGCATAAGGTTCCGACGCGGAAGGCACCGACGGCAGGGGCGCGGCAAGCTGGCCTTGGGACTGCCCGCGGGTGGACACTGAAAATGGCAGCGCGAGGGAGGTAAGCACGAGTCGTCTTCGCATGAATCGATCATGCGTCAGGCTGTATGCCGTTTGCAAGTCGGCGCCTGCGCCTCGTTGTCGCGCTGACGCTGGAACTGGACGACGCAGCTCCGGTCGCGCGATGCGCACCGCTCGCAATGACGCGTGGACCGAGAGCGATCCATTGCGGCGATCAGCCGGGGAGAGCCGGCCCGACATCCGTTCGATGAGTTGGCGTCGTTCTTCTCCGAGGACCCGCAGGCGCGTAACGCTGGCGTCCCTCCGGACTATGAGAAGCCTTTTTGGCTGGTCACCGGTGAAGGCGGACAAGTCCGAGCGGGACCGTTCGCCGTAAGCGAGGCCCCAGGGCCCAGCGAAGGCTCGGATTAATCCAAGCAGGCTTGCCGGAGCGACACCCACTGATTGTTTCAGTTCGCCTGTACGGGAGCGGAAGCCTGCTTGGCCCAGGACTGCCGACATAGCGGGCGCCGGCCGCGCCGGTGATTGCTCGTTGAGCCAGCGGCTCCGCGATGATCGTGACCGTCGCTTCACTCGGCCACCTCTCTGCTGTCACGCATCGACGCCCACAATATTCCCGGCGTTCATTCGTCTACCTACTATGGACGCCCTAGCCGGCCTGCCCCCGTCAGCCCACCTCACCATGCTCGCCAACACTCCGCGGTTCACCGAAATCGTTGCGCGTGAGCGCTCGCGGCTGAGCAGATTCATCCGCGGCCAAGTGCGCGATGCGGCTGAGGCCGAAGACATTTTGCAAGACGTGTTGCTCGAGTTCTATGCCGCCACCGATGTCCTCGAGCAGGCCGGCGCGTGGCTCTTTCGAGTGGCCAAGAACCGCATCATCGACCGCGCACGCAAGAAGAGAGAAGAGCCGCTGCCGGCTGCTGATGATCAAGACGGCCGCAGCTGGCTCGAAGAGAACCTGCCCGACCCAGCCGCAGGCCCCGATGCTGCCTATGCCCGCTCGGTGTTGCTCGGCTCCATACAAGCTGCGCTGCAAAAGCTGCCGCCAGAGCAGCGCGACGTTTTTGTGGCGCACGAGATCGAAGGCCTTGCGTTCGCCGACATGTCCGCGCAATGGCGCGTACCGCATAACACCTTGCTCGCGCGCAAGCGCTACGCCGTGCTCGCGCTGCGTGCGCGGCTGCAGGCCGAATACGGCGACCTCATTGTTTAGCGCGCCCGCGCCCAGCATTTTTTTGGAGAGAACCATGCGCATTTTTCCGCTCGCCCTCATCGCCATTGGCGTGTTTGAGGTGCTCAAGCACTATGGCCTCATAGACCCTGCGATTGTGCATTTGCTCTGGCCCGTGATCCTCATTGGAATCGGCGTGGCGATGCTTGCGCGCGGGCCACGTTGGCGGGCGGACATGCGTGAACGCATGCAGGACCGCTGGGAGCGCCGCATGCACCGCCGCTTCGGCCCCGGCTGGGCCAAGCTGAGTGAAGAAGAGCGCGAACGTTTTCGCGCGGGCATGCGGCACGGGCACTTTCATGGTGGCGGTGGTGGCCATTCGCCCGCACCAACGCCTGCGAGTGACGGCTCGTCCCCGCCAGCAGGTGA
>JANYBE010000139.1 GCA_025360945.1 Rhizobacter sp.
GCTGTGCGATGCGCGTGCTGCGGCCAGCCACCAGCAGCATGTGGTCTCGATGGTGCGGCCGGTGCAGGCCCAGATGGCCTGACTGCCTACAATCCGCGCTCCACGCACTCTGACCGGCGCCGCTCCTGCGGGCCGATGGCCATGCTCGACATCACCCTGCTGCGCAAGGATCTGGCGCACGTCATCGCCCGGCTCGACAGACGCAAGTCGCCGCAGCCGTTTCTCGACGTCGACCGTTTCAGCGCGCTCGAGTCCGAACGCAAGACTCTGCAGACCCGCACCGAAGAGCTGCAGGCACAGCGCAACAGCCTGTCCAAGCAGATCGGCCAGCTCAAGTCCAGGGGTGAAGACACGTCGGCAGTGATGGCCTCGGTTGGTGGCATCGGCGACGCGTTGAAGGCCTCGGCCGATCGGCTCGACGTGATCCAGACAGAGCTGTCCTCGATGCTGATGTCGGTGCCGAATCTGCCGCAGGACGATGTGCCGGTCGGCGCGGACGAGTCGGCCAACCTCGAGGTACGGCGCTGGGGCACGCCGCGCGTGTTCGACTTCCCGGTCAGGGATCACGTCGACCTCGGCGCACCGCTGGGACTTGATTTCGACACTGGCGTCAAGCTCTCGGGTGCGCGCTTTTCATTCCTGCGCGGCCCGGTCGCGCGGCTGCACCGTGCGCTCGCGCAGTTCATGCTTGACGTGCAGACGCTGCAGCACGGCTACACCGAGTGCTACACACCCTACATCGTCAACCGAGAGATTCTCGAGGGCACCGGGCAACTGCCCAAGTTCAAGGAAGACATGTTCTGGGTCAGCCGCGGCGGTGACGAGACGCTGCAGGAGCAGTACCTGATCTCGACCTCAGAGATCTCGCTGACCAACACCGTGCGTGAAACAGTTCTGGCCGCCGCCGAGTTGCCGATCAAGCTCACGGCGCATAGCCCGTGTTTTCGCAGCGAAGCGGGCAGCGCCGGGCGCGACACGCGCGGCATGATCCGCCAGCACCAGTTCGACAAGGTCGAGATGGTCCAGATCACGCGGCCCGATCAGAGCAACGCCGCGCTCGAAGAGATGGTCGGCCACGCCGAGGCCGTCTTGCAGCAGCTCGGCCTGCCCTACCGCATCGTGCTGCTGTGCAGCGGCGACATGGGCTTCGGCTCGGCCCGAACCTACGACCTCGAAGTCTGGGTTCCGGCGCAGAACACGTTCCGCGAGATCAGTTCGTGCTCGAACATGGACGCATTCCAGGCCCGCCGCATGCAGGCGCGCTTCAAGAACGCGCAAGGCAGGAACGAGCTGGTGCACACGTTGAACGGCTCGGGTCTGGCGGTCGGCCGCACACTCGTCGCGGTGCTGGAGAACTGCCAGAACGCCGACGGCTCGATCACGGTGCCGCACGCGCTCCGTCCTTACATGGGCGGCCTTGCCGCGCTGAGGGCTTGACCGCTTGGGTTAGAATCCAAGGCTAGGCCAAAGACCGGCCGAAACACCAGGAGAGGTGGCAGAGTGGTCGAATGTACCTGACTCGAAATCAGGCGTACCGCAAGGTACCGTGGGTTCGAATCCCACCCTCTCCGCCAGACATCAAGTATCCACGGGCCTTAGCGGCCCGTTTTGCTTTTTCACCCCCGATAAAACCCCCGATCAAACATGCTCTTGGTTGAGCGTTGGTGATCGGCCCGGTGCTGTGGTCCGTGGGGCCTCCACCAACCGCAGAGAACGCCGCATGCCGACCTTTGGAACGAGTGAACAGCACTAGGCCCGTGACGACAAGGGCATGAGGCACGCAATCTCAGTGACGCGTGCACCGGTCCATTCCCGCGCTCGTCGAGGGTCGGTATCACGCAGCGCTTCGGTTCGGTGAAATGGTGCTAAGCGATCCGGCGTTGCGCCGTGCCCCGCGCCTGCGACCGGATGGGCCGGAGCCTGTCACGCTGGCAGACCTGCGCGACGCAATGGGGGGAGTCAGAGCGCGGCCGACGAGGGGGTGACGCGAATTCGCGGAGCTGGATTCGAAAGGCGCATAAACCGCAAAGGTGCAGATGGCCGAAGCTGTGTGGGGCGTAAGCAGGTGCCGGCGTCTGGCGGTACTTGCCAATTGTGTTCAGGTGGGGCAGTCGATATCGACAATGTCTTCCGACCGCGTATTCCATTGCACTTGGTCTGGGAGCGTGCATTGGACTTTCAAATCCACCGTGCTTGTGTATTTGTAGCAGCGCTTCGTCGATAGCGCCTGATAGACGATCACGACGTCAGCGACGATCGGCGGATCACTGTCGAACTTTCGCGCTGAATATGCCCTCATGATGACCTGACCCTTGATTCCCACCCGGGACGATTCCTTAGCAGTGAGGATTTTCTTGCTCAGTGAAGTTATTCCGCCGGGTGTCAGGTTGTGACCATTGACGCTCATGTTCACCGCGGCCGATCGAGTAACGATAGGGATCGCCGATTGATTCACGAATACGACACTAAGGCCAACGGCCGGCGAGGCGCAGCTAAGTTGACCAGGCATTTGCTCCATTTCGTAGCCAGCGATCTTGATTACTGGAAACGACTGCGCTGCGAAGACCTCTTGAGCTTCCTTTATCAACCGCGCAGTTCTCAGATTGCTTGCAGTCGTCAGATCGAGCGCCCGCTGGCCTTGTTCAAGCGAATCGCGGACGGCGCGCTCGCTGTTTGACGTCGATTGCTCGCCAGAGCGCGCCAAGCGCTCGGCGGTTGCAATCAGGCGATCGGTCTGCTTCGCCGCATCGTCGCCGGCCTGCTTGGTCAACTCTAGTTGCTGCCTGAAGGTACGCTCACTGAATTGCCATTGCACGACCGCGAAAACCGCCTGCACTGCGGCTGCGACGGCGGCGATAGCACCTATGACCCAGGAGATTCTCGCGCCTTCCGCCCCCTGCTTTGCCTCTTCGCCAGGAATGCGGGGCTGCGGCGAAGCCTCGGTTTGAACCCTTCGATGCGCCCGCTGAAGCTTAAGCACGATCACAAGACGCGACTGATGCCCGCCGCGTC
>JANYBE010000179.1 GCA_025360945.1 Rhizobacter sp.
CACGCTTGCTGATCGACGACGGGTCGATGTCGACATGAATGATCTTGCGCTCGACCGACGCAAAGTGCTGTGGGTTGCCGATCACCCGGTCGTCAAAGCGCGCGCCCACGGCGAGCAGCACGTCGCAACTCTGCATCGTCATGTTGGCTTCGTAGGTGCCGTGCATTCCGAGCATGCCGAGAAATTTCGGATCGCTGGCCGGCATGGCGCCCAAGCCCATCAACGTGTTGGTGACCGGGTAGCCGAGCAGGTTGGCGAGTTCGCGCAGCTCGCCCTGCGCATTGCCCAGCACCACGCCACCACCCGTGTAGATGTACGGGCGCTTGGCAGCCAGCAGCAACTGCACGGCCTTGCGGATCTGGCCGCCGTGGCCCTTGCGCACTGGGTTGTACGAACGCATCTCGACGCGCTCGGGGTAATAGAACGACGCCTTCGCCATCGACACATCCTTGGGGATGTCGACGACGACTGGACCGGGGCGGCCGGTGCGGGCAATGTGGAACGCCTTCTTGAGCGTCATCGCCAGCTCGCGCACATCCTTGACGAGGAAGTTGTGCTTGACGATCGGGCGCGTGATGCCGACGGTATCGCATTCTTGGAACGCGTCGAGCCCGATCGCCGGTGTCGGGACCTGCCCGGTGATGATCACCATCGGGATCGAGTCCATATACGCAGTCGCGATGCCGGTCACCGCGTTCGTCACACCCGGGCCGGAGGTGACCAGCGCCACACCGACCTCGCCGGTCGCTCGCGCGTAGCCATCGGCCGCATGCACGGCCGCCTGCTCATGACGCACCAGCACGTGCTCAATGGTGTCCTGCTTGTAGAGCGCGTCGTAAATGTAGAGAACCGCGCCGCCCGGGTAGCCCCAGAGGAACTTGACGTTCTCGGCCTGGAGGCACTTGACGAGGATTTCGGAGCCGTTCGACTCGGCGGCGGGATGTGCTGACGCAGCCCGCTTGAGTTCAGTGGGGGACATGTCCATGTTCGAGAACCTTTGTGAATTTCTCTGACGAAAAACCATCGGTGCACCTCTCCTCATCCTCGTGAGACGGGTGTGGTGCCTGAGGGCCGAGTCGCGGCCCGCCCCGGTTGGGCAGCCGACGCTCGACCAAAACTGTCGTGCAACCAGCGATTATGTCACTGCTTTGCTGCACTGCCGCAGCGACAACGTTGCCCCCGATGTGCAGTGAGATAATCGCGCCGCCTGATTGCGGGCACCCCTTTTCCCCTGGCAGCGCTCTTGGCCTCAGACAAAGAACTATCCGACTTCCTGAAGAGCGTCGACAAGCGCGCCTTCAAGCGCGCGCTTTACGCCGTGCGCGACGAAGACGCGGCGCTCGACATCGTGCAGGACACAATGATCCGCCTGTCCGAGAAGTACGCCGACCGCCCGGCCGCCGAACTGCCCCTGCTGTTCCAGCGCATCCTCTCGAACGCCACCATGGACTGGTTCCGGCGCCAGAAGGTACGCAGGGCGGTCGTCAGGAACTTTTCGGATTTCGAGTCGGCCGGAAGCGACGTCGACTTCGACATTCTTGAAACTTTGGAGGCGCTGGGCGGGTCACTCGCTTCCGAGAGCACCGCCGACACCGCGTCTCGGGCGCAGATCCTGCTAGCAATCGAAGCCGAGGTGGCCAAGTTGCCCGGGCGTCAACGGGAAGCCTTCCTGCTGCGTTACTGGGAGGAACTCGATGTCGCCGAGACCGCTGCTGCGATGGGCTGTTCGGAGGGAAGTGTAAAGACGCATTGCTCGCGGGCGGTGCATGCTTTATCCACGGCCCTGAAGGCAAAGGGAATAACACTATGAATCAGCTGACACCGTCCATTCCAGCCTTTGGCGCCGCTCTGGCGAACGCCACGCCGCTTGCGGCCGCCGACGCCCTGCAGGCCCGGTTCGCACTGCGCGTCACGGCACGCCTGACCGAGCGCTCGCAAGACCTCGGCGCCGACGTGACCGAGCGCCTGCGCTTCGCCCGCGAAAAGGCGCTGGAACGCGCTCGCGCGGCCCGCACCGCCGAGGCCCAGACCAGCGTGGGTGTGACCCGCGCTGGCGCGGCGATTTTGGGTGGCGGCTTCGGCTGGTGGCTCAAGATCGCCTCGGTGCTGCCGGCGCTCGCGCTGGTCGCTGGGCTGGTGCTGATCCAGCGCTGGCAAGACAACGCTCAGGTATCGGTCGCGGCAGAGGTCGACGCCGCACTGCTCTCCGATGACCTGCCCCCCAAGGCCTACAGCGACGCCGGCTTCGCCGAGTTTCTGAAGACCCCGAACGAGTGAACGGGGCGCGGCCATGACGCCCGGAGCCCGCCGGCCTGCAACGTCGCGCCGCCGTGCCGCGCTGGCTTCGATCATCGCGGGCTGCGTCTTCGGGGTGGCAGGCCTGTCGTGGGCCGCATCCAGTGGCGCCCCAGGTGGCGCCGCCTCCAGCCCGGCCCATACGAACGTCAAGCCAGCGTCCGAACAAGGCGTGCGCTGGCGCGATCTGAAGCCCGGCCAGCAAGCAGTGCTCAAGCCGCTGGAGCGCGAATGGCCCGTGATCGGTGCGCAGCACAAGCAAAAGTGGGTCGAGCTGTCGGCCGGTTTCTCAAAACTATCCCCTGCCGAGCAGGCGAGAATCCAGGAACGCATGACTGAATGGGCCCGGCTGACAACGCAGGAGCGCGGTCAAGCGCGTCTGAATTTTCAGGAAGCGAAGCAGCTTAATGCGATCGATCGCAAAGCGCGCTGGGATGAGTACCAGGCCTTGCCACCGGAGAAGAAACAGCAGCTAGCGGCTCGCTCCGCGCCAACGGCCTCGGCCGCAAGCGCGGCGACGCTAAAGTCCGCTGCGGCGCGTGACACCCAGGCCAAGTCCAACATCGTGCCGAACCCGGCTCTTGCGGCCCCGCCCAAGGTGATCGCCCCCTCCGTCGTGCAGGCTCGCCCCGGCGCCACGACGACGCTTATCACGAAGCGGCCCACGCCGCCGTCCCACCAGCAAACCGGGTTGCCCAAGATCGCGGCCACGCCCGAGTTCGTAAACAAGGCGACGCTTCTGCCCAAGCGCGGGCCGCAGGGCGCGGCGACGCGCTCGGCAGTGGCTCCAGCCTCCGAGCCATCCTCGGCGCAATGAATCCGGGTTCGCCCGGGGCGGTGGCCACAACGCCCAGCCTGCAGCGACGCATGGCGTCGTTCGTGTACGAAGGCCTGCTGCTGTTTGGCATTGGGCTGATCCCCGGCGCGCTCGGCGCGCTGTTCGTCGCCCTGACCGGCCATCAACATCCGATGCAGAGCGACGCCGCACTGCGCCTCATCACGCTGCTGATTTACGCCGTCTACTTCAGCTGGTTCTGGTCGGCGCGTGGCCAGACGCTACCGATGCAGACCTGGCATATCCGCGTCGTCACCGCAGAAGGCAAGCCACTGAGCCAGCCGCGCGCGCTGATGCGCTTCGCCGCGAGTTGCGCCTGGTTCGCGCCAGCGGCAGCGCTCGCCGCCATCAATCACTGGACGCGCTGGCAAGGCTTGGCTGCCATCGGCATCGGGGTGCTTGCGTACGCGTTGCTGGCGTTGCTGCACCCGCAACGGCAGTTCTGGCATGACGCCTTGTGCGGCACACTGCTGCTCAATGAGCCGCCCGCGCCGCGCGTGGATAATCCGGGCGCATGACGAATCCGCACAAGGGGCGCACCGGCTTTGACCGGGTGCTGCGCGCGACCGGCTACTCGATGGCCGGTCTGACGGCCGCCTACCGCGGCGAGAGCGCCTTCCGCCAGGAATTCTGGCTCGCCGCCGTGCTGCTGCCGTTAGCGTTCTGGATCGGAAGTGGCTGGGTCGAGGTCGTGCTGCTGATCGGCTCGGCAATGCTGGTTATGATCGTCGAGCTGCTGAACTCGGGGATCGAGGCCGCAATCGACCGGGTCTCGTTCGAGATTCACGACCTGTCCAAGCGCGCGAAAGACCTCGCGAGCGCCGCTGTCCTGCTGGCGCTGATGCTTTGCGCCGGGATCTGGCTGGCTGCGCTGTGGCATCATTTTATGGTCTGATCCAGCGATGCGCGAATTCTCGATCTGTGTCTACTGCGGATCACGTCCCGGCGAGCTGCCGACCTACGCTGATGCGGCGGGAGCGATCGGCACCGAGATCGGCCGGCGCGGCTGGCAGCTGGTGTACGGCGGTGGTCGCGCCGGGTTGATGGGTGTGGTGGCCGACGCAGCGCTCGCCGCCGGCGCCACCGCGGTCGGGGTGATCCCCCAATCGCTGATGGGCCGCGAACTCGGCCACCGTGGCCTGACCGAATTGCATGTCGTTCAGACCATGCACCAGCGCAAGATGATGATGGCCGAACGCAGCGACGCCTTTCTGGCGCTGCCGGGCGGCATCGGCACTTTCGAGGAACTGTTCGAGGTATGGTCCTGGCGCCAGCTCGGCTACCACGCCAAGCCGTTGGGCCTGCTTAACGTCGCGGGCTACTACGACGCGCTGCTCAGTTTTCTGACGCACAGTCGCGAGCAAGGCTTCATGACGACGGCGCAGACGGATCTGCTGCATGTCGCCGACGAACCAGTGGCGCTGCTCCAACGACTTGTCGATCACGCCCCTGAACGGGGCGGCAACTATCGCCGCATCTAAACGAAGACAAATATGCCCGCGTCGGGCGGGCTGGTCGGTAGAAGAAGTCCCGCGCTCAGACCGCTTCGTCGTTGGTTTCGCCGGTGCGGATTCGTACCACCTGCTCAACAGCCGTGACGAAGATCTTGCCGTCACCGATCTTGCCGGTCTTGGCGGCCTTGACGATGGCCTCGATGCAACGGTCCACGTCGCTGTCCTTCACCACCACCTCGAGCTTGACCTTGGGCAGGAAGTCGACCACATACTCGGCACCACGGTAGAGCTCGGTGTGGCCCTTCTGGCGCCCGAAACCCTTCACCTCGGTCACGGTCAGGCCGGTCACGCCCACCTGCCCAAGGGCCTCGCGTACTTCCTCGAGCTTGAAGGGTTTGACAATCGCGGTGATCTGTTTCATGGCCGGCTCCAGCGAGATTAGATGCGCCCTAGTTTACGCGCGGAACTTAGAGGTGATCGGGTAACGCCAGTCGCGACCGAACGCACGGTGAGTGATGCGGATGCCGACCGGCGATTGCCGGCGCTTGTATTCGTTGATCTTGATCAGCCGCGTCACGCGCTCCACATCGGCCGGCGAGAAACCGGCCGCGACAATCTCGTCGATGCCCTGGTCCTGTTCCATGTAGCGCTGCAGGATCGCGTCGAGCACATCGTAAGACGGCAGGCTGTCCTGGTCCTTCTGATCCGGCCTCAGTTCAGCCGACGGTGGGCGCGTGATGATGCGCGTCGGGATCACCTCGGCGCCCTGCGCGTTCTTCCACGCGGCGAGTCGATACACCAGCGTCTTCGCCACATCCTTTATCACCGCGAAACCGCCCGCCATGTCGCCGTACAGCGTGCAGTAGCCGGTGGCCATTTCGCTCTTGTTGCCGGTGGTCAAGACGATGGAACCGAACTTGTTCGACAACGCCATCAGAAGCGTGCCGCGGATGCGCGCCTGGATGTTCTCTTCGGTCGCGTCCTCGGTCCGGCCGGTAAACTCTTCGGCGAGGCTGCGCTTGAAGTCCTCGAATATCGGCACGATGCTGATCTCGTCGTAGCGCACGCCCAGGCGCTGCGCCATGTCGCGCGCGTCGATCCACGAGATGTCGGCCGTGTACGGCGACGGCATCATCACGGTTCGAACCCGGCCCGCTCCCAGCGCATCGACGGCAATCGCCAGCACCAGAGCCGAATCGATGCCCCCCGACAGACCAATGATGATGCCGGGGAAGCCATTCTTGTCGACGTAGTCACGCACCCCGATGACCAGCGCAGCCCAGGCCTGCGCTTCGATGCACGGCACCTCAGCGACCGCACCACGCGGGTCCAAGGCATTGATCTCGACCAGCGTCAGCGTCTCGTCGAACATCGGTGCACGCGCCCTGACCGCACCTCTCGCGTCGAGCGCAAACGAGGCACCGTCGAACACCACCTCGTCCTGCGCACCGGCCATGTGCGCGTACAGCAACGGCATCGCCAGCGAGCGCGCTGTGTGCGCCATGCGCTCCTCGCGTTCGACCAGTTTGCCGAGATGAAACGGGGACGCATTGATCACACAGAGCACCTGCGCGCCGGCCGCCTTCGCCGCGCGGCCGGGCTCGTCAAACCACGCGTCCTCGCAGATGTTCAATCCGAACCGGACCCCTTGCACCTCGAACACCACTGCGCCCAGGCCAGCATCGCGACCCGAGGCGAAGTAGCGCCGCTCGTCGAACACCTGGTAGTTGGGCAGCTCGCGTTTGCAGTAAGTGGCGAGCACCTTTCCCCCGCTCAGTAGCGAGGCCGCGTTGTAGCGCTGCGGCACCGACACCGAGTTCGACCTAACATCACCCCGGTCACCGAACTGATGCGGATGCCCGACCACCACGAACATGCCCGGCAGATCGGCCAACGCACTTGCGGTGTCTGTGAGCGCTTCGGCGCACGCGTGCATGAAAGCCGGGCGCAGAAGCAGGTCTTCGGGCGGGTAGCCGCACAGACCGAGTTCAGGCGTGAGCATAAGGCGTGCACCCTGCGTGTAGGCGCGCCGCGCGGCGTCGACGATGCGCCGGCCGTTGCCGGCAAGATCGCCGACGGTGGCATTGAGCTGCGCCAGGGCGACGATCACCGGGGGTTGTGCTGACATGGGATGTGCGGACGCGGATGTGAAATGAAGGCTGCAGGCAGTGAAAAAGATTATGTCATTCGGGTCTTCGACGACCCCGCTGTGATCGATGCGGTCGCGTGGGATTCGTTGCTCGCAGCCGCCCCGAACGGCACGCCGTTCATGCAGCACGCGTACCTGCTCGCGCTGCATCGCTCTGCAAGTGCCGTCGCCGAGACCGGCTGGTTGCCGCAGTTCCTCGCGGTTTTCGAGCGCGACACGCTCATCGCCGCCTGCCCGCTGTACCTGAAGGATCACTCGTACGGCGAGTACGTGTTCGACTGGGCCTGGGCCGACGCCTACCAGCGTCACGGCCTGAGCTACTACCCGAAGCTGCTAAGCGCCGTGCCGTTCACACCCGTGCCGGGGCCGCGCCTGCTGGCCCGCGACGACGCCGCGCGGCGAGTGTTGCTGCGCGCGATGCAGCAGTTCGCCCGCGAGGCCAAGCTCTCCTCGGCGCACGTGCTGTTCCTCAACGAGGCAGATCAGCAGGCCGCCCGCGACGAGGACTGGATGATGCGCAGCACCGTGCAGTTTCACTGGACCCAGCGCGACGAAGCGCCCTGGCTCGACTTCAGTGCATTCCTCGCCAGCATGCAGCGCGAGAAGCGCAAGAAGATCCAGCAGGAGCGCCGCCGGGTCAATGATGCGGGCGTGAGCTTGGTCGAACTCGAAGGCCCGCAGATCGCTCTAGAGGACTGGGACTTCTTCTACCGCTGCTACTGCCAGACCTACCGCGAGCACCGCTCCACGCCCTACCTCACGCGCGATTTCTTCACCCGAATGGCCGCGACGATGCCGGCGAACTGGCTGCTCTTCATCGCGCTCAAAGACGGCGAGCGCGTCGCTGCCTCACTCGTGTGCATCGATCCGGACCGCAAGGCCGCGTTCGGCCGCTACTGGGGCGCGCTGGCACATATCCCTTGCCTGCACTTTGAGGCCTGCTACTACCGCCCGCTGGCGTGGTGCATCGCGAATGGCTACGTTCGATTTGAAGGCGGTGCGCAGGGTGAGCACAAGATGGCGCGCGGTCTGCTGCCGGTGCAGACCTGGTCGGCGCACTGGCTCGCGCACCCGCAGTTCGCGCAGGCCGTCAGTGACTTCCTCGAGCGCGAAGGCGAAGGCGTCGCCGGTTATCTCGACGAGCTCAACGATCGGCGGCCGTTCAAGGCTTGAAGTCGCCGGCGTACGCGGCCACGAAGTCGCTCGGCTTAAGATACTTGTGCAGTGCCGCGTTGACCTGAGCCAGCGTCAGCTTCGCAATGGCCGCATCGACTGCGGCCTCGCGCGCAAACGTGATGCCGAGCAACTGGTTCTCGCTGATCGCGCCGGCCAGGTGGTCGTCTTGCGCCCGGTCCAGCTGGCGGAAGCTCAGCAGGCTGCTGATCCCTTCGCCGAGCTCCTTCGCCGAGAAGCCTTCTCTCAGCACCTTCGCGACCTCATCGTCAAACGCGGCCTCGACCTTGGCGCGATTCTGCGGCGCGAAGATCGCGTATGCCTGCCAACGCGAATTCGCCTCGAAGTGACTCCACTGGAGGCCCGTGCCCACGCCGTACGACAGCCCCTCGCCTTCGCGGATGCGCTTCCACAGTCGCGAGCCAGTACCCGCGCCGAGCAGGTAGTCGGCCATCATCAGCGCGGGGTAGTCGGCATCCTTGTCGGTCAGCGGCAGGCTCTCGCGCACGAACATGATCGCGTTCTGCTTTTCGGGTGTGTTCAGCAGCAGGCGCTCGCCCTTCGCGGGCAAGGCCGGGCGCGGCAAACGGGTGTACGGCGAGCGGCTGCTCCAGTCCGCAAAAGCGGTATTCAGTGCGCTGCGCACGGCCACCACATCGAGATCCCCCACGGCCACGAACTCGCCCGAGCTCGCGCCGTAGAAGCGTGTGTGGAAGTCGCGCAGCCCGGCCAGCGTCAGCGCGTTCACGTCCTCGATGATCTCCTCGGGCGCGCGCTCGTAGCGCAGGTCGCCGCGCGGGTACGGATTGCCCAGGCGCGCGAGCGCGTTCTGCGCGACGTACTGCGGTTCTTTGCGCTGCTGCTCGATCCAGGCCAAGCTCTGGCGCCTGACCTCGTCGAAGGCCTCTGGCGCAAGGGCCGGGTTGCGCAGCAAATCACCGATCAGCGCGATCACCGATGGCAGATGTTCACGCCGCGAATTGAAGGTGATCGACACATTGTTGCCGCCACCCGCGATTTGCAGATCGGTCTTAAGCGCATCGAGCCGGTCCTGCACCTGCTGACGCGAGAGCGTCGTGGTGCCCTTTTCGAGCAGGGCCGCCAGCACGTGGCCGGCCTCGCCCAGACCCTGGGTCGTGGTCGCGTCGCCGAAGCGCAGCGTCAGAACGCCAGTGACCGCGCCGCCGCGCGTGCCCTTGGGCAGCAGCGCGGCCTTCAGGCCACCTACGGCGAAGGCCTGCGTGCGCGCGTCGATGTTCGCCGGCGTGGCGTCGAAGGGCTCGACCTTGGCTGCGGCTGCGGCCGGCTTGAACTCCTTCATCGCGAGTGCGATGTTGACATTCTCCGGCCTGGGAGCACGCTGGGGCTTGTCGGTCGGCAGGTAGATCGCCAGCGTGCGGTTGTCAGGCAAGAGATACTGTTCGGCCACGCGCTGCACGTCGGCGAGCCTGATCGCGCGGACGCGGTCGCGCATCAGGAACAACATGCGCCAGTCGCCTTGCGCGATCGATTCGGACAGTGCCAGGCCGATCGTCTCGGGGCTGGTGAAGGCCTGCTCCCACTCGTTGAGCCACTTCGTCTTCGCACGCTGCAGTTCGTCAGCCGTTACCGGCTCGGTCTTCAGCGATTCGACGGCCGCAAGCAACTCGGCGCGCGCCTTGTCCACGTCCTGCCCTGGCGCGAGGCCGGCACCGGCAACGAACAGGCCCGGGTCGTGCAGACCGAAACCGAAGGCGTAAGTGCTGGCCGCGAGCTGCTTGTCGGTGAGCCGCTTGTGCAGCCGGCCCGACGGCGTGTCGCCGAGGATCACGCGCAGCAGGTCGACGGCGGCATAGTCGGCCGCGGCGCCCGGCGGCACGTGATAGCCGGCGTAGATCACCGGCGCACCGCCGATGCGGCGCAGCGTCACGCTGCGTTCGCCGTCCTGCACCGGGTCGATCGTGTAGAGCGTTGGCAGCTTGCGCGTCGGCTTCTTGATCGGACCGAAGGCCTGCGCAATCCACGCCAGCACGCGCGCCTCGTCGAGCTTGCCCGAGACAACCAGCGTCGCGTTGTCCGGCTGGTAGTACTGGCGATAGAAGGCCTGCAGGCGCGGGATGTCGACGTTCTCGACATCGGCGCGCGCGCCTATCGTGTCGTGGCCGTAGTTGTGCCAGTCGTACATCAGCGCCATCGTGCGTTGCAGCAGGATGCGGTCCGGGCTGTTCTCGCCCATCTCCATCTCGTTGCGCACCACCGTCATCTCGGTGTCCAGATCCTTGCGCGCGATGAAGCTATTGATCATCGAGTCGGCCAGCCAGCCGATGTACCACTTCAGGTTCGCGTCGTTGACGGCGAGGACCGCGGTGTAGTTGGTGCGGTCGAACCATGTGCTGCCGTTGGCACCCAGGCCGCGCTTCTGGAACTCGGCCCAGACCTTGGGATTCTTCGGCGTTCCCTTGAAGAGCATGTGCTCCAGCAGGTGCGCCATGCCGGTCTCGCCGTAATTTTCGTGACGCGAGCCAACGTGGTAGGTCAGGTTGACCGTGGTCGTGGGCTTCGAGTCGTCGGGAATCAGCAGCACCTGCAGGCCGTTGGCGAGGCGGTACTCGTCGATACCTTCGACCGAGCGCATGCTTGTCATGCCGGCGGGCAGCGCCTGCGCCATTGGCAAGCTGGGGCTCGCCAGGGTGGCGAGCAGGGTGATAATCCTGAAAACGGTACGCAATGACTTAAGCATGTGGCGATCAGCGAGACACAAGAAGCTCGAAGTGTAGGCGCCCCGGACGAAGCAAGATTCCTCTACGTCCTCACCCCGGGCGGTAGGCCGCGATCCCGCTGCGGATCTCTTCCTTGGCCGACTCAGGGCCTTCCCAGCCCTTAACCTTGACCCATTTGCCGGCCTCGAGGTCCTTGTAGTGCTCGAAGAAATGCTGGATCGCCTTCAGGCGCATCTGGTTGATGTCCTCGGGCTTTTGCCAGTGGGTGTAGATTGGCAGGATTTTGTCGATCGGCACGGCCAGCACCTTGGCGTCGCCACCGGCTTCG
>JANYBE010000180.1 GCA_025360945.1 Rhizobacter sp.
GGCCCGCCGGCACCAGGGCCGCGTTTTGGATTCGCCGGAGTTGGCGCGCTACCACCGGCACCGAAGCCGCCGCCACCGCCGTTGCGAAAGCCCCGTCCACCGACTGGACTGCGCGGGTTCTGCACGAAGCGCTTGTCGAAGGTCTGCTCAAGCGGGTTCGGGATCGACGCGGGATCGAAGTCCATGTCGAAATCGCCGTCGCGATCGTTGCCGCGATCGAGCTCACGCGGTGGGGCCTGGTCAGCGTTGAAAGCGGCCGGCGGCTGTTGTTGTTGACTCTCGCGGCCACTACCGCGTGGGCGCTCGCCTTGCCGGTCGCTCTGACGACCACCCCGGTCGTTGCGATCGTTGCGCGGGTGCTGCTGTTGCTGCCCGCCCTGGCGCGGCGGGTTGTTGCCGCGGCCCGCGTTGTTGTTGCCGCGCGCGCTGTCGCCGCCACCAGCCAGACGCCGGATGGCGCGCACGTCGTCTTCTTGCAGATCGACCCACACACCGCGCTTCAGGCCGAACGGCAACACGACCGTGCCGTAGCGGATGCGGATCAGCCGGCTCACCGTGATGCCCACCGTGTCGAACAGCTTGCGCACTTCGCGGTTGCGGCCCTCGGTGATGACGACGCGCACCCAGTGGTTCGCCCCATCGCCACCGCCCTCTTCGATCGAACGGAAGCTCGCGGCCTGGCCCTCTACCTCGACGCCAGCGAGCAGCTTGGCCTTGTCTTCGTTCGTGAGCGTGCCCAGCAGTCGCACCGCGTACTCGCGCTCGACGCCGAAGCGCGGGTGCATTAGCTGGTTCGCGAGTTCACCCGAGTTGGTGAACAGCAGCAGGCCTTCGGTGTTGATATCGAGCCGGCCGACCGATTGCCACTTGCCTTGTTGCAGGCGCGGCAGGCGGCGGAACACCGTCGGGCGGTTCTGCGGATCGTCGTGCGTGACGATCTCGCCGACCGGCTTGTGGTACGCGATGATGCGCGGAGGCGGCGGCACGATGCGCAGCTTCACCGGTTTGCCGTTGACGGTGACGCGGTCGCCGAACGAAACGCGCTGGCCGACGTGAGCCGGTTCGCCGTTGACGGTGACGTGGCCGTCGGCGATCAGGTCTTCCATGTCGCGGCGCGAGCCGATGCCCGATTGCGCCAGCACCTTGTGCAGCTTGGGTGCGTCCGATTCGGGCAGCAGCACGCGCTTGGGTGCGGCGGGGTCCTCGGCCACTTCGATGGTTTCGAGCGTTTCCACGCTCTGGACTTCTGGCTCGGGCTCACCGATCACGTCGAACTCGCCCGACTGGACCTGCGCGAACAACTCGCCGAGCTGGACCGGTGCGACTACTTGTGCCGGCTCAACGCCAGCCTCTTGCGTGGCGCCATCCTGGGCCTCGTTGCGCTCGCCGCGGTTTCGGTCACGTCGACCTCGTCGACGACCTCGCGGACCATCTCCCCGGCCATCCGACGAACCGTCTCCCGATCCCTCGGTCTGCGCACTTGCAATCGGCGCTTCACCGCGCTCCCCCGCGTCCGCATGGATCGGAGCCGCGCTTTCGGCGGGCTCGGCACGTACCTCTTGCTGCGCGACGAAGACCGGCGCAACCTCGGGTAGAGGCGCGTCCGTGGGCTGCGCTGCCTCCACGACCACTGCAGCCCGACGACGCTTCGGCTTCGCGGCTAGCTCTTCGGTCGGCAGGGCCTCGACAGCAACCGCCGCCGCCTCTTCGACCGCCTTCACTGTGCGACGTCGTCGCACCGGCTTGGCGGGGCTGTCGGCCCCCTCAACGGCTTCGGCTTGCGCGTCTGGCAACGGCGAGGATTCTGGATTGACGTTCATTCGTGGGGTTCCATGGGTGCGGCGTCTGCCGCTGGCTCTTCGGGCAGGTGGGATGCGGGATGGGATGCGGAAACTTGGGTGGCTTCGACGGGCTCGACCGGCTCGCTCGCCACATCGAGCAGCGACGCCTGTTGGGCCAGCAAATGTGTCAGCGGCTCGCCCTGGCCAGAGGTACCGGCGAGCAGAGGCAACTGTTCCAGACTAGCCAGGCCGAGATCGTCGAGAAACTGCTTCGTGGTGGCCAGCAGCGCCGGGCGGCCTGGCGATTCGCGGTAGCCGATGGCCTCGACCCAGCCGCGGTCTTCGAGCTGCTTGATGATCTGGCTCGCGACACTCACGCCGCGAATGTCTTCGATGTCGCCGCGTGTCACCGGCTGGCGGTACGCGATGATCGCCAGGGTCTCCATCACGGCGCGTGAATACTTGGGCGGCTTCTCGGGATTGAGGCGATCGAGGTATGCGCGCATCTCGGGTCGGCTCTGCAGGCGCCAGCCGGTAGACAGCACGACCAGTTCAACGCCGCGGCCATCCCATTCGCGTGTGAGTTCGTCGAGCAACGTGCGCAGAGTGTCGGGGCCGACTTCGTCGGCGAACAAAACGCGCATATCGCGCAAGGGCAAGGGCTGGCTTGCGCAAATCAGGGCGGTCTCGAGGACGCGCTTCGCATCCTGGCTATTCATGAGCTTCGTTCACATGGTCGGCCGGGTTCGTTCCGGCGGAAAAGTCGAATTCAAAGTCGATTCGGGCATCAACCGCGGCGCGGGCGAAGCGCTGCAAGGTTGGAATGTGGGCGACGCTTCTCGCGTCGATCCGGGTGAGGCGCCTCGGGCGCGGCTCATCTCCGATCAGGCTTCGTCGTTGCTCGGCATGCACTCAGAGTGCCGCCGCGAGGGTTCGCGCTGATCAGAACTGCCCGCATTGTACCTGCTCGATCGGCTGTGCGCGCCGATTCACGCCGCGGCCGCGACCACGTTGCGCCAGGCCGACGCCAGATCGGCTGGCGGCTCGGAATCGAATTGCACCGATTCGCCGCTGGCCGGGTGCACGAATGCGAGCTGCGTCGCATGCAGCGCCTGGCGTGTCATCCCCAGCGCCGCGCGCCCGCCATAGACCGCGTCGGCCACCAGGGGGTGGCCGCGCGAGGCCAGGTGGACGCGGATCTGATGCGTGCGCCCGGTGTGCAAGGCGCACCGCAGCGCGCTGAAGCCCTTGGCGACCGCGATCGCCTGCACGTCTGTGCGCGCCGGCTTGCCGCTGGCGACGACGGCCATGCGCACGCGCGATTGCGGATCGCGACCGAGCGTCGCATCGATGCTGAAAGTCTTTGCTTCGACCTCGCCGTGCGCGATCGCGAGGTACTGTCTGCGCACCTCGCGCGCCGCGATCGCGCGGGCCAGTGCGGTCAGCGCCGGCAGGGTCTTGCCGACGACCATCAGCCCCGAGGTGTCCTTGTCCAGCCGATGCACGATGCCCGCGCGCGGAAGGCTCGCAGCACAGCGGTGATGCGCCAGCAGCGCATTGAGCAGCGTACCCGACCAATTGCCCGCGGCAGGGTGTACGACCAGGCCGGCCGGCTTGTCGACGACGAGAAGATGCTCATCCTCGAACACGACATCGATGGCAATTGCCTCAGGCCGGAACGCGCGGCTCTCGGCGGTGGGCACCAGATCGACCGCGATCACCTGCCCGGCCCGCACCTTGCGCGAAGCCGTCATGGACGGCGCGCCGTCGACAAGAACGTGTCCGGCCTCGATCAGGCTTTGCAAGTGATTGCGCGAGAACTCCTCGGCCATCGTGACGACGGCCTTGTCCAGGCGCTGGCCGTGCAGCTCCGCGGGCACCGGTGCTTCGCGGCGTTCGATATCGGCGTTCCACGGAGCGTCGGCCTCCGTGATCGCGTCGGCGTCGTCCGCCGTGCCATTCACCTCGTGCGCCCGGGGGTCAACCATATAATCGCTCTTCGTTTTCTTGACAGGACGGCACTCGCACCGCGAGCGTCTCAGGCCCATGATTCAAATGAGTGTACGAAGGCTGCCTCCAATCGCGCTGGCGATGGCGGCAGTCTTGCTCGCGGGCTGCGGCTCGACGCAGAGAGAACCCGAGTCCAAATGGAGTGCAGAGAGATTGTATGCAGAGGCCAAGGAGGAGGCCTCGCTCGGCAACTTCGAGCGCGCCGGCAAGCTCTACGAACGACTCGAAGGCCGGGCCTCGGGCACGGCGCTCGCGCAGCAGGCCCAGATTGAACGCGCCTACATGCTCTACAAGAGCGGCGACAAGGCGCAGGCCCTGTCGACGCTCGAGCGCTTTATCAAGCTGCACCCGACCAGCGCCGCGTTCGACTACGCGCTTTACTTGCAGGGTCTGGTGAACTTCAATGACAACCTCGGCCTGCTCGGCAGCCTCTCGAGACAGGACCTGTCGGAGCGCGATCAACAGGCCGCACGCGACTCCTACCAGTCGTTCAAGCAGCTCGTCGACCAGTTCCCGCAGTCGCTCTACGCGGACGACGCGCGCGTGCGCATGAACTACATCGTCAACGCGCTCGCCGCCTACGAGGTGCATGTGGCGCGCTACTACTACCGTCGCGGCGCCTACATTGCGGCGGCGAACCGCGCCCAGGTCGTGGTCTCGGAGTTCCAGCACTCGCCGTCGGCGGAGGAGGCGCTGTACCTGATGGTGCAGAGCTACGACAAGCTCGGCCTGATCGAGTTGCGCGACGATGCCGACCGCGTGTTGCGCAAGAGCTTCCCGGCGACGAGCATCCACGCCGACGGCGTCGGTTCGGCGAAGAAGCCGTGGTGGCAGCTCTGGTAAGTTTCTAGAAAGGCAATGCCTCGCTTGCGAGCAAGACGAGCCAGGCCAGCGCCTCGGCCTCGGTGGCCACCAGTGTCATCGGCGGCAGCGCATCGCGCAGCCGCTTTCCGTAGTTCATGCCTGCCATGCGCGGATCGCAAACCACGAGCAGACCGCGATCGGTCTCGCTGCGGATCAGCCGACCTGCACCCTGCTTCAGCGACACCGCCGCCTCGGCGACGAAGTAGTCGGCGAACGGGTTGCGTCCCTCGCCTTCCAGCCGCTTGACCCGCGCCTCGACAAGTGGGTCGTTGGGCGGCGGGAACGGCAGCTTGTCGATCAGCACGCACTGCAGCGCGTCGCCGGGAACGTCGATGCCCTCCCAGAAACTCTGCGAGCCAACCAGTACCGATCGCGGCTGGGCAAGGAACTGCTGCATCAGCTGTCTCTTCGGGATCTGGCCCTGCATCAGCACCTGAATGTTGTCGCCCTGCGCCTCGAACTCCACGCGCAGACGCTCGCCTACGCTTTGTAGCGCGCGCAGCGTCGTCGTCAGCACGAAGGTACGGCCGCCGAGCGCGCGTGCGCAACGCGCGGCCAGGATCGCCACCGACGTCGCGTGTTCGGGCTCGTTGGGCTTGGGGAATCCGCGCGGAATGTAGAGCCGCGCGTGCGCCGCGTAGTCAAATGGGCTGCCCAACCGCAGAGTGCGCGCATCGCTCAACCCGGCGGACTCGGTGAACCAGCTGAGCCGGTCATCGTCACCCAGCGTCGCTGAGGTGAACACCCAGGCCTTGGGCGCGGTGGCCATCTGTTCGCGCAATGCATCGCGAATGTCCAGCGGCGACTCGACCAGCCGCGCCTGGTGCGGCGACACGTCGATCCAGCGCACATTCCCCAGCTCGGCTGGCTCGCTGAACTGCCGCGCCATTGCAGCAAGTTGCGTGGCACGCTCAATTAGCTTCGTGAAGTCGGGCGACATCTCAGCGACCACCTTGAGCGCGGCAGCGGCCGCGTCGCAGGTTTGCGCGACTCCTGCGAGCGCGCCGATGAAATCGTCCTTGGCCGCACGCTCCGCCCACCGAAGCTTGAGCGCGCCGCGCAGCGTACCCAACGTCCCTACCGCCGCCAGACGCAGCTCCCGCGCGGCGCGATCGCACGCACTGGCCAGTTCCTGCCACGGCACCAGGCCGCGTGCCTGCTGCAGGCCCGCGCCGAGCATGTCGCGCGCGAAGTCGATCGCCTGCGCCGTGCCTAGCGTCGTGCCGAGGAACTGCACGCCAGCCTCGGTGAGCTGATGCGCTTCGTCGAACAGCGCCACCTCGACGCTCGGCAGCAACTCGGCCACGCCGGTGTCGCGCAAGGCCATGTCGGCGAAGAACAGGTGGTGGTTCACTACGACCACGTCGGCGAGCATCGCCTCGCGCCGCGCCTTGACCACATGGCATTGGCGGAACTGCGGGCACTCCTGGCCGAGGCAATTCTCGCGGGACGAGGTCACCAGGGGGATTACGCTGCTGCGTTCGTCCAGGCCTTCGATTTCGGCCAGATCGCCGCTCGTGGTCACACGCGACCACTGTTCGACCTTGGCCAGCGTGCGCACGGCCCAGCGGTCGGGCAACGTCTCGGCCTGGCGCGCCTGGTTCATGCGGTGCAGGCACAGGTAGCTGCCGCGCCCCTTCAGCAGCGCGACAGTGACCGGCAGTTGTAGCGCTTCGCGCAGGCGCGGAATGTCGCGCAGAAAGAGTTGATCCTGCAGACTCTTGGTTGCGGTGCTGACGAGTGCACGCGCGCCGCTGAGCAAGGTCGGCACGAGGTATGCGAAGGTCTTTCCGACACCCGTGCCGGCCTCGGCCACCAGCGCGCTGCGTTCCTCGATCGCCTGCGCTACACCCAGAGCCATGCGCAACTGGACCTCGCGCTCGACATGGTTCGCATCGAACCGCTCCAGCGCGCCACCGCGTGCGAATGCCGCGGTGACGGCCTCGACGAGCTGGCTCACGCCGGCTCGGGCGGATCGAGTTCCGCTTCGATCTGCGCAATCTGGTCGCGCAACAGCAGGCGGCGCTTCTTCATTCGGCGCAGGCTGAGTTCGTCGTCGGGGAGGGCCAACGTGGCCTGGTCGATCAGGTTGTCGAGATCGGCGTGCTCCATGCGCAACTCAATCAGGCGGCGCGGCAGGGAATGCAGATTCAGATCCATGGATGCGCGCCCTCGAGCGAGTTCTGTGTGTTTTTAGACAGGGTGGTTGAGAACAATGCGATTATAGTTTTCGACCATGAGCACTGCGACCACCGGCTTTCGCCTCACCGCCACCACCGGCATTCACCGCGGCGACCGCGCCTACCAGCAGGATCAGGTCGAGGTCATTCCCCACGACCGCGTGCCCGGTTGCATGCTCGCCGTGCTCGCCGACGGCATGGGTGGCAAAAGCGGCGGGCGCAAGGCGGCCGACCAGGTGCTGCTGACGGCGCAGCAGCTCTTCGAGCGCTACGCCCCGAGCCGCGACGACGCGGCCGAGACGCTCAAGCAGCTCGTGCTCGAAGCCCATCTGATGATCAAGCTCACTGCCATCACCTCCGAGGAAGAACCGCACAGCACCGCGGCTGCCTTTCTCATCAGCCCCGGCCGCGAGTGCGACGTCATTCACGCGGGCGATTCGCGCGTGTACCACTTCCGCGGTGCGGACATGGTGAGCCGCTCGATCGACCACTCGTATGTGCAGCGCCTCGTCGACGAGGGCACGATCACCGAGGACGAGGCCAACTCGCATCCGCAGTCGAATCTGTTGACCGGCTGCCTGGGCACTAACCAGGATCCGCCGCTCACGCATCGCCGCATCGACCAACTCGAAATCGGCGACACGATGCTCGCCTGCAGTGACGGCCTGTGGCACTACTTCACGCCACGCGAACTGGGTGCCATCGTACATGCGCTGCCGGCGCGCGAGGCCAGCGAGATGCTGGTCAGCAAGGCGCGCCAGCGCGCCCGCGGCGGTGGCGACAACCTATCGCTCGCGATGGTCCGCGTCGACCCCTTGTCCTGAAACGCTACGGCGCCGACGCGTGCGGCGGCACAGGCAACGGCGCCACCACCTTGCCCTCGGCCGCGCGCTGCGCATTTCGGCGCTCGACCGCCTGTCGGCGTGCCTGCGCCGCTCGCGCCCTGGCCTCGAAACTCGCTTCGTTGCGCTGCTCGATCGCGCGCCGCTCGGCCGCAGACGCTGCGTTCATTCGCGGATGCGCTGCTGCCAGTGGATTTGGTGCCGATGCGTCGCGCCGGGCCTCGCGGTGCGGCGCAGGGGCCGGCTCGCTGGCGCGCGCATCCTGCTCAGTGGCCCGCTGCTGCAGATCCTGACGGCGGCGCGCCGAGGTTTCGCGCCGCTCGGCGTCGTCCAGCACGAGCTCGGCGCGATGCAGCCGCGTCAGCGTCATGCGCTGTTCCTTGCGCGCCGCATCGACACATGAGGTGACGATGAACTTCTCTCCACAGGCCCGCTCCTGCTCGGCGAAACGTGCCGTCGCCGCGGCGCGTTCGGCTGCGATACGCTCGCGTTCAGGTTGCGCAGCGTGCGCTAGCGTTGCGCACAGCGCGAGGAAAAGTCCCGTGAAAGTCCGGTAGCCCATCATGTGAGCGAGGTATCGACATCGCGCCGCGCAAGCGCAAGAAATTCGGCCGACTGCATCTCGCGCAGCCTGGACACCGTCCGTGGGAACTCATGTGCGAGCGGCCCTTCGGTGTAGAGCAGTTCGGGCTCCACCGCGGCGGACAAGATCAGCTTCACTCGTCGGTCGTACAGCACGTCGACCAGCCACGTGAAGCGTCGCGCCTCTGAGGCATTGCGCGGCGACATCTGCGGCACGCCCGACAGCAGCACGGTGTGGAATTGGGTCGCGAGTTCGAGGTAGTCGTTTTGCGAACGTGGCCCGCCGCACAGTTCCCTGAAATCAAACCACACCACGCCACCTGCCCGACGCCGCGCGTGCAACTCACGGTGCTCGATGTGCAGCAGTGGCGACTCGTCCTTCGCTTCGGCGAGGCGCTCGAACGCGTCGGTCATCAAAGCCTCGGCCGCCTCGTTCAGCGGTGTCTGATACAGCCCGACCTGCGCGAGCGTGACCTGGCGATAGTCGGTGCCGTTGTCCACGTTGACGACCTCCAGCTTATCCTTGAGCAGCTCGATCGCTGCGAGGATGCGCTCGCGGTGCAGACCGTTCGGGTACAGGTCGTCGGGCTTGAAGTTCGAGGTGGTGACGATGCTGACCCGGTTCTCGAACAAGGCATCGAGCAGCCGGTGCAGGATCATCGCGTCGGTCACATCCGCCACGTGAAATTCGTCGAAACAGATCAGCCGGTAGCGCCGCGCCATGCGCTTGCCCAGCTCCTGCAACGGATTCACGGTGCCGTGGAGTTCGGCTAGCTCGCGGTGCACCTCGCGCATGAACTCGTGAAAGTGCAGTCGCGTCTTGCGTTGCAGCGGCACGGCGTTGAAGAAGCAATCCATCAGAAAACTCTTGCCTCGCCCGACGCCGCCGTACATGTACACGCCGCGCGGAATCGGCGGCCTCGCGATTAGCTTGGTCAGCGCGTTGCTGCGGCGCGCCTTGTAGTCGGCCCACTCGTTCTCGCAGCGCTCGAGCGAATCGACCGCACGCAGCTGCGCCAGGTCGGCGGTGTAGCCGCGCTCGGCGAGCGTTTGCAGGTAGAGCTCGCGGACTGCCACGGACGCAGCAGTCCTAGAAGTTCAGCGCGCGCTTGTCGACCGCGAGCGCGGCTTCCTTCGTGGCTTCGCTCAGGGAAGGGTGCGCGTGGCAGATTCGCGCGATGTCCTCGCTCGAGGCCTTGAACTCCATCGCCACCACCGACTCGGCGATCAGCTCGGACGCATAGGGTCCGACGATATGCACGCCCAGGATCTGATCGGTCCTCGCATCCGCGATCATCTTCACGAGGCCGGTCGTGTCGCCGAGCGCGCGCGCGCGGCCGTTCGCCATGAATGGAAAGGTGCCGACCTTGTACGCGCGCCCTTCGGCCTTCAGCGCCTGCTCGCTCTGCCCCACCCACGCGATTTCGGGCGAGGTGTAGATGACCCAGGGAACGGTATTGAAGTCCACGTGCGGGTGCTGGCCGGCAATGCGCTCGGCCACCGCCACGCCCTCTTCCTCGGCCTTGTGCGCGAGCATCGGCCCGCGCACCACATCGCCCACGGCCCAGACATTGATCAGGTTGGTCTTGCAGTCGGCATCGACCGCGACGAACCCGCGTTCGTCGAACTTCAGGCCGATTGCTTCGGCGTTCAGCCCGATCGTGTTCGGCACGCGGCCGATCGACACGATCAGCTTCTCGCACTCGAACTTCTGCTCCTTGCCGCCCGCGTCGGTGTAGGCGATCAACGCGCCCCTCTTGGCCAACTTGACCTCGCTGATCTTCACGCCGAGCTGGATCTTCAGGCCTTGCTTGGTGAAGGCCTTGTGCGCTTCCTTCGCGATCTGTTCGTCGACCGCACCGAGGAAGGTCGGCAGTGCTTCGAGCACCGTCACGTCCGCACCGAGCCGGCGCCAGACCGAACCCATCTCGAGGCCAATCACGCCCGAGCCAATCACGCCCAGCGTCTTCGGTACACCGGGAATGCGCAGCGCGCCGTCGTTCGACAAGATCGTTTCTTCATCGAACGGCGCACCCGGCAACGCGCGCGGGTTCGAGCCGGTGGCCACGATCACGTGCTTGGCGATCAGCGCCTCGGGCTTGGCGCCTGCCACGGCGATCTCGACGCCCTCGGCACCCGACTTCACGAACGAGCCACGGCCATGGAAGAACGTGACCTTGTTCTTCTTGAACAGGTACAGGATGCCATCGTTGTTTTGCTTCACGACGGTGTTCTTGCGCCCGAGCATCTTCGTCACGTCGATGCTCAGGTTCGTTAGCCCGATGCCGTGGTCGGCGAAGTGATGCCCGGCCTGCTCGAAGTTCTCGCTCGACTGCAGCAACGCCTTGGACGGAATGCAGCCAACGTTCGTGCAGGTGCCACCCGGTGCCGGGCCGCCCAAGGCGTTCTTCCAATCGTCGATGCAGGCGGTGTTGAAACCCAGTTGCGCTGCGCGGATCGCGGCCACGTAGCCACCAGGGCCGCCGCCAATGACGACGACGTCGAATGCTTTGCTCATGATCGTCTCAACCTCAGATGTCGAACAGCAGACGCGCCGGATCTTCCAGGGCTTCCTTCATCGCCACCAGGCCGAGCACGGCTTCGCGGCCGTCGATGATGCGGTGGTCGTAGCTCATCGCAAGGTAGTTCATTGGACGCACCACGATCTGGCCGTTCTCGACCACGGCGCGGTCCTTGGTCGCGTGCACACCCAGGATCGCCGACTGCGGCGGGTTGATGATCGGCGTCGACAGCATCGAGCCGAAGGTTCCGCCGTTGCTGATCGAGAAGGTTCCGCCAGTCAGGTCATCAAGCGAGAGCTTGCCCTCGCTGGCCTTCTTGCCGTACTCGGAGATCTTCTTCTCGATGTCGGCAAAGCTCATCTGATCGGCATTCCGCAGGATCGGCACGACCAGACCGCGCGGCGAACCGACCGCGATGCCGATGTCAAAGTAGCCGTGGTAGACGATGTCGTTGCCGTCGACCGAGGCATTGATGATTGGGTATTTCTTCAGTGCGGCGACCGCAGCCTTCACGAAGAAGCTCATGAAGCCGATCTTCACGCCGTGCTCCTTCTCGAACTTCTCCTGGAAGCGCTTGCGCATCTCCATCACCGGCGCCATGTTCACTTCGTTGAACGTCGTGAGGATCGCGTTTGTCGATTGCGACTGCACGAGGCGCTCGGCGATGCGCGCGCGCAGGCGGCTCATCGGTACGCGCTGCTCGGGGCGGTCGCCGAGCGACTGCGCCGGTGGCGCGGCGACGCTGGGCAGCGCGGCCTTAGGCGCCGCGGCCACGACCGGCGCGGTCATCGCTATCGGCTTGGTGCCCGCCTCGATCGCGCCCAGCACGTCGCCCTTGGTCACGCGCCCGTCCTTGCCGGTGCCGGGCACCGACCCGGCGGGAATGCGGTTGTCGGCCATCAGCTTGGCCGCAGCAGGCATGGCGATGCCTGCCGACGCGGCATCGGGTGTGGCGTCAGGTCTCACACCGGGCGTCGCGCCGGCCGCGGGCTCGCCGGGGGGTACGGCCTTCACATCGAGAGGGCTAACCGCTTCCACACCTTCGGTATCGATCTTCGCGATCACTTCTTCGGCGACACACAGTTCGCCGTCGTTCTTGACGAGTTGCGCAAGCACGCCGGCCGCCGGCGCCGGTACTTCGAGCACGACCTTGTCGGTTTCGATCTCGACCAGGATCTCGTCCATCTCGACGCGCTCGCCGGGCCGCTTCTTCCACTGCAGCAGCGTCGCCTCGGCGACAGATTCGGACAGCTGCGGAACCTTGACTTCTACTATTGCCATTTGAATTCTTCTTTCTGATGTGCGAGCTGCAGCCGCTTACTTGGAGAGCACGAAGCCCTTGAGCTTGCCGTAAGCCTGGTCGAGCAGCGCCTTTTGCTGCTCCTGGTGCAGGTGCGCGTAGCCCACTGCGGGCGACGCCGATGCCGGCCGCCCCGCATACCCGAGCTTCTGGCCATCGACCATGTTCTCGTGGATGTAGTGCTGCACGAAGAACCAGGCGCCCTGGTTCTGCGGCTCGTCCTGACACCACACGACCTCATTCGCGTTCGGGTACTTCTTCATCTCGGCCGCGAAGGCCTTGTGCGGGAACGGGTAGAGCTGCTCGACACGCATGATCGCGACATCGCCGTTCTTACGCTCGGCGCGCGCCCTCACGAGGTCGTAGTAGACCTTGCCCGAGCAGGCGATCACGCGCTTGACCTTGTCTGCATGCACGTCGGCACTGACCTCGCCGATCACGGTCTTGAACTCGCCCTTGGTGAACTCGATCAGCGGTGAGCCGGCGTCCTTGGCGCGCAGCAGCGACTTCGGCGTCATGATGATCAGCGGCTTGCGGAACATGCGCACCATCTGACGGCGAAGCACATGAAAGATCTGGCTAGCCGAGGTCGGCTGCACGATCTGCATGTTGTTGTCCGCCGCGAGCTGCATGAAACGCTCCAGGCGTGCCGACGAGTGCTCCGGCCCCTGGCCCTCGTAGCCGTGCGGCAGCATCAACGTAATGCCGTTGGCGCGGCCCCACTTCACTTCGCCGGATGCGATGAACTGGTCGATCACGACCTGCGCGCCGTTAACGAAGTCGCCGAACTGCGCCTCCCAGATCACCAGCGTGTTCGGCTCGGCCGAGGCGTAGCCGTACTCGAAGCCGAGCACCGCCTCTTCGGACAGCAGCGAGTCGATCACGACGAACGGCGCCTGGCCGTCGGCCACGTGCTCGAGCGGGGTGTAGGTGCCGACGTCCCACTTCTCGCGATTCTGGTCGTGCAGCACCGCGTGGCGATGCGTGAACGTGCCGCGGCCCGAGTCTTCGCCCGACAGGCGCAGCGCGTAGCCGCTCGCCACCAACGAGGCGAACGCGAGGTGCTCGCCCATGCCCCAGTCGACATTGATCTCGCCGCGGCCCATCGCTGCGCGGTCGGCCAGAACCTTCTCGACAAGCGTGTGGACCTTGAAGCTGGCCGGCACGGTCGTGATGCGTTCAGCCAGGCGCTTGATCTCGGACATCGGCAGCGCGGTGTCGGCGGCGTCGGTCCACTTCTTGCCGAGAAACGGCGCCCAGTCGACCGCGTACTTGCTCTTGTAGTTTGTCAGCACCGGGTCGTAGGTGCTCTTGCCGGCGTCCATCGCGGCGCGCAGCGCCTTCACCATCGAATCGGGGCCGTCGGCCGGCAGCACGCCCTGTGCGACGAGCTTCTCGCCGTAAAGCTTGCGCGTGCCCGGGTGCTGGGCGATCTTCTTGTACATCAGCGGCTGTGTCAGCGCCGGCGTGTCCTGCTCGTTGTGGCCGAGCTTGCGGAAGCAGACGATGTCGACGACCACGTCTTTGTTGAACTCCTGGCGGTAGTCGAGCGCGAGCTGGGTGCACAGCACCACCGCCTCGGGGTCGTCGCCGTTCACGTGTAGCACCGGCGCCTCGATCATCTTGACGACGTCGGTG
>JANYBE010000199.1 GCA_025360945.1 Rhizobacter sp.
AGCCAGGCCACGCCGATGCCGATGCGCATTCCCACGATGATCTCCGGCAGCACGGCAGGAATGACGACACGGCGGAACAGCACGGTGCGCGAGACGCCGAAGTTCGCCGCCGCGCGAAGATAGCGGCGCTCGATTGTGTGCACCCCCGACGTTGTCTGCACGATCATCGGGAACACTGACGAAATGAAGATCAGGAAGATCGGCGACAGGTCGCCGACGCCGAACCACAGAATGGCCAGTGGAATCCAGGCGATCGGCGAGATCGGCCGCAGCATCTGGAAGATCGGGTTGAACGTGCGGTACGCGCCACTTACCCAGCCCATCCACAGGCCCAGCGGCACCGCCAGCAGCACTGCCAGCCCGAAGCCGATAGCAACGCGGAACAACGACGCACCGATGTGCTCCCACAGCGTGCCATCCTGCGCCAGCTCCCAGGCTCCGGCGACCACCTGCCAGGGCGTCGGGAAGATCGCACTCTCGGTGCGCGCGACCACGGCCCACCAGACGGCAATCACCGCGGCCAGCACCAGCAGCGGCGGCGCGATTCGCTTCAGCCGCTCGACCATGGGACTCACCGCGTCGATCCCGTGGGCAGGCCGACGATCATGACGCTCGCTTCAGCCATTGCCGGGCCCGCCATCGCAGCGTCGGCCATCCTTTGGCGGGACCAGGTTCGACGATCACGCTCATCGCCCCGCTGGCGTGTGCCGTGCAGGCGAAGCTGTAGGTCGAAACCACCTCGAATGGCAACCGAAAACTCTGTCCAGGCATGATCAGCGTAGGCCCGAACACCTGCGGCACGACGTCCAGGTTGCGCAGCAGCAGCACGTCGTTGATCCCCAGCGTCAAGCGAACCGTGTCGGGCAAGATCTCGACCTTGTCGCCCGCCATCCGGCGAGCCCAGGTGCCGGGAGGGATCTCGAACAATTCTTCTCTCGAAACCCGCTCGATCGGCGCCAGCGCAGCCCAGGCCGACGCAGCCAGCACGGGGGCTGCAACCAGCAAGGACCACCACGGCGCGGACCTACGCCATCCCGCCCGGACCCGATCCGCATCGCCGCCCGTCACTTCGCCAGCAACAGCTTGACGTCGTGCACGAAGTCCTTGGCGTCGCGGCCGTAGGGCATCATCGCGCGCAGCCGGCCTTCGGGATCGATCAGGAAAATCGACGACGTGTGGTCCACCGCGTAGCCGTCAGACATCGGCACCTTGATGGCCACGATGCCGTAGTTCTTGCGCATCGCCGCCAGCAACTCGGGCTTGCCGGCGCCGCCAATGAAGCTGGTGTCGAACGCCCCGAGGTAGGCCTTCAGGTGCGCCGGATCGTCGCGCTCCGGGTCCACGGTCACGAACACCACCTGGACCGCGTCGGCCGCCGCGCCCAGCGCCGTGCGCAACTGCGCGAGCGTGGCCAGCGTCGTCGGGCACACGGCAGCGCAATGCGTGAAACCGAACGACAGCAGCACGACCTTGCCGCGGTAGCGGGCCAGCGTCAACTCGCCGCCATCGGAGCCGCGCAAGGCGAAATCGGGCGCCAGACGCGGCGGCTCGAACACACCTGCCTTCAGGGCGAGGGAGCTCGCAGTGGATACAGTTGCCGTGATGGCCAGCAACAGCGGGACCAGCAGCTTGGGAACGACTCGAAACGAGGGCATTGATCGATGACTCAAAGAGGGATGACAGTAGCGCGCGCCGCCTTAGTGAAGCTCTCGTCCATGTACTTCTCGTAAGCCACAGGGCCCTTGATCGTGCCCGCTTCGATCGACAGCTGCATCAGTTCTTCGAACTCCGACCGGATCATGCGCAGGTCGCCGTAGGTCACCCGGTCGACCGGATTCTCCATGACGAAGCGGATGATGTTCGGGTCCTGGTTGAAAAACTTGCGCCCAGCGGCGATGGTCACGGCCTTGTTCCGGTTGTCCTGCTTCTGGTCTAGCCATTGGCCGGCACCGAGCACGTAGTTGACGAGATCCTGCACCATCGGCCGGTTTTCCGCGATCAGTTCTTCGCGCACGGTCAGCACGCAGCAGATGTAGTTGCGCCACTCGTCGCGTGTCATGCGCAGGACGCGCGCATAACCGGCGCGTTGCGCGGCCGCACCGAAGGGCTCGCCGGTGCAGTAGGCGTCCACCGCCTTGGCGTACAGCGCGGCCGGCATGTCGGGCGGTGCCATCTCGACGATCTGGATGTCCTTGGGCGTCATGCCCTCGCGCGCCAACATCTTGCGCAGGAATAGGAAGTCGACCGCGAAGCGGCTGGGGATCGCGATGCGCTTGCCGGCGAGGTCCTTGAAGCGCTGGTGCGGCGAGTCCGTGCGCACCATGATGACCGCGCCCGAGCGGTGCCCGAGCGACACGATCTTCACCGGGATTTTCTTATCCGCCAGGTCCATGACCAGCGGCGCCAGCATGTAAGCGGCCTGGATGCGGCCGGTCATCAAGGACTCCTTGATCTCGGGCCAGCCGTTGTACTTGCTGTATTCGAACCCGAACTGCGGGCCCACGCCCATTGCCGCGTTGCTGGTCGCGCGCGCCACACAGGCCACGGGCAGTGTCAGGTTGCAGGTCACGGGCAGGCCGCCCACCAGCAGGGGCGTTGGCGCAGCCGCTGCTGCTGACCGGGGCCAGGTCAGCGCGGGCAGCACCGCACTCAGCGCAGCGTGCAAAAGCTCCCGGCGACGCGGTAGCGATGGGGGGCGAGGTGACGAGTTGGGATCCATGGTCGCACAGCGATGCGCGTGCATTGTCGGTCAAAGGCGACCGTGACGTGCGCGCGCTGGGGCTGGAGATCCGCGCTTGGTTGTACACCGGCGAGTGTGACTCGGTAGGCGGCAAGCTCGCTGGTATTGCCGTGCGCACCGGTGCATCTGTCGCGGTGCAGGCGCAACTTGGCGAGGTGCTCGTGTCGAGCACCGTCAAGGATCTGGTCGCGGGCTGCGGATTGTCGTTTCGGGACCGCGGATGGCGATCTCTGAAAGGCATTCCCGGCGACTGGCGGCTATTCGCGGTCGAGCACTGACGATGGCCGCTCAGGCGACAAATCCGGCCTTGAGCAGACCCTCGCGGTGATGTTCGAGGTCGGCGGCGCGCTGGTAGTGGAGCATCGGCAAGACGTGCTCGTCGATGCTGAATGTTGGTCGCTCCTTCAGGATCTCGCGCCGCTGCTCGAGCGCTGCTACAGCGTTGCCCAGCTGCGCGTGGCGGGCGGCGAAAAACGCGCGTAGCAATGGGTCGGGCGCAGCGATGTGACGCATGCAGTCCACCGCCTGCGCATGCCGACGCGCGACGAACTGGGCGCGCGCCAGGTGGCTCCAGAACCGGTCGGGGTCAAACGGGTTCAGGCGCATCGCTTTCATAATCCACTCGATGCCCTCGTCGGGCTGACCGAGCCAGGTCAGTATCTCGCCCTGCTGCACGACGATCCGGTCATCGTTCGGGTTTAGGCGCCGGGCGCGCTGCTGGTGATAGGTTGCTTTGTCGAAATCATTGCGGATCACCCACATCGCCGCCAGGATCCGGCGCACGTCGCTGTCGTTGTCGGCAAGCGCGAGATCGAGCGCGAGTTCGCGCTCGATCTCGTCTTCTGTGGTCGCAAGGCTGTCGCACCAGCCGAAGGTCGAGTATGCAGGCGCGCCACGCGTGGGCATGGGCGCATTTCGGATCAAGCGTCGTTGCACGCGAGGCGAGGCGCAATGCGGCCGTGTTGTCCTCGCGCGTCGAGCGGTGGTGCAGCAACTTGCTGGTTACCAGGCATTCGTAGGCCGCCATGCTGTCGGTGGGCTTGTGCGCCGCGCGGTCGCGGGTCGCGGCTTCGACGCGCCCCGGCAGCACCGCGACGATCGCGCTCGTCATTTCGTCCTGGATCGCCGAAGATGTCCTCGAGGTCGCGGTCGTAGCGCTCGGCCCAGGCGTGTCGGTCGGCCTCCGCATCGAACAGCTGCGCGGAAATGCGCACGCGGTTGCCGGCGCGACGACGCTGCCTTCGAGCACCTACTGCACTCCCAGTTCGCGCGCGACTTTGTTCACGTCGACCGTCTGGCCCTTGCACTTGAAGGAGGTGTTGCGCGAAATCACGAACAGCTCGTGAAAGCGCCACAGCTCGGTCAGGACCTTTCCGGAAACGCAGATGCCGCCCGGCAGGGCCCTCAATTCGAGGCGCGCCGCGATGTTCACGCCATCGTCGTAGAGACGCCCGTCGCCCAGGTTCACGCCGATCCGAAATGCGATGCATCGGTGTTCGGGGAGTTCGGCGTTGCAGCTGCCCAGCTGGGCCTGCATCGCGCAAGCCGCCTCGACCGCCTCGACCGCGCTACCGAAGTCGGCCAGCAGGTTGTCGCCGGGCGTGTCGACCACGCGACCTTGGTGCGCGGCGACGATGCCACCGACCAGTTGGCGGCAGGTGTCGAGCGAGCGCACGGTGGCAGAGTCGTCGTCTCCCATCAGGCGGCTGACGCCCGCGGCATCAGCGCTCAGGATGGCTGCGAGTCTGCGCTGCACGGGGAGTCCTCGTTGATCTTCGGATTCCTGCCTCGCCGCGGCGCCGACCCTCAACGATCATCCCAAGCCCAAGCTTCGCAGCCATTCTAGACGGTGCACCGCGCCGCGGTGATGCGCTTGTCACGGGGCACCTGCACCGGTCATGATGCATATCGTTCGCTGAACCGCGACAGAATCTCCTTATGCAGTGCCCTCGTTGCGCTCATGCCAATCCGACCGAAGCACGCTTTTGCGCTGCCTGCGGAGAGAACCTGCTCCTGCAGTGCCCGCATTGTGGCGCCGCCGTCGCCGCCGCTCAGCGTTTCTGCATGGCGTGCGGCTTGGCCGTCGCCGACACGCCGGCCGCGTCGTCTGTGCTGGCCTCCGGCGAGCGTCGCCAGGCGACGATCGTGTTCTCTGACCTGTCGGGCTACACCGCGCTCAATACCACCGTCGATCCCGAGGAGGTGGAAGCCGTGCTGGCGAACATCAAAGCCAGCGCCCTCACTGTCATCGAACGCCATGGCGGCACAGTGAACCAGTTCGTCGGCGACGAGGTCATGGCGCTGTTCGGTGTTCCGGTGGCGCGGCGCGACGATGCACGCCACGCCGTGGCGGCGGCCCTTGAGCTGCACCGCGTCGTCGACGACATGGCGCCAGCCTTGCAGGCGCGGCTGGGCCGGATTCTTAGCCTGCACACCGGTATCGATACTGGCCTGATCGTGGCACGTCGCAGCGACACGCGCGGCGGCGCCTTCACCGTCACCGGCGACGCCGTCAACACGGCGGCGCGATTGCGCAGCGCCGCCGCGTCTGGCGAGGTTCTCGTCAGCCACACCACCTGGCAACAGGTCGCCGACTTCTTCCATGCCGACGTCCCTACCGCGGTGCAGGTCAAGGGAAAGGAGCAGGCGTTGTGGGTTCATCGGGTGTATGCCGAGCGGTCGTCACGCGAGACGGCCATCAAGCCCATAGTCGGCCGCGACGACGAACTGCGCGAGTTCCTTGCCGTGGCCCAGACCTGCCGTGATCGCGGCAAGGGCCGCGTCGTGGTCGTTCGCGGCGACCCCGGCGTGGGCAAGTCGCGCCTGGTGAGCGAATTCGTGCATGGCGCGGAGGCCCGTGGGTACAGCTGCCATGCGGCCGTGGTCCTCGATTTCGGCGCGCAGACCGGGCGCGATGCCGTGCGCAGCCTTACGCGCAGCCTGCTCGGCCTAAAGCTGGGCGCGGACGAAGCGGAACGCCGTGCCGCGATCGAGCACGCCGCCGCCGCGCCGGAGATCGGTCCGGACCGCGCGGTGCCGCTCTACGATCTGGTCGACGTGCCGCCCCCACCACTTCAGCGCGCGCTTATCGCGGCCATGAACGTGGCCTCGCGTGACACCGAGTCACTGCGGACCTTGTGCACGCTGGTGATTCACGAATCCACGCAACGCCCCGTGCTGCTCCTGGTGGACGACATTCATTGGGCCGATCCCTGGACACTCGCGCGGCTGGCGGCGCTTGCAACGGTCGCGAAGAACCATGCGTTGCTGCTCGTCATGACGACCCGCTTCGCGGGCGACCCAACCTCGGGCGCGTGGCGCGCCGCGCTGCACGGGTCACCGCTGATCAGCGTCGACCTGGGGCCGCTGCTGCCGGCCGACGCGCTGCGCTTGGCGGCCAGCGCCTCGCCAGCATCGGACGCGATACGTCAGCTGTGCGTGCAGCGCGCCGAGGGCAATCCGCTGTTTCTCGAGCAGCTGCTGCTCAATGCGGGCGAGATGCAGCAGGCAGATCTGCCCGGATCGATCCAGGCCCTCGTTCACGCCCGGCTGGACCGATTGGACAGCGCCGACAAGGCCGCGTTGCAAGCGGCATCGGTGCTGGGCCAGCGCTTCGGCATCGCGTCGTTGCGGCATGTCGCCGCCGATCCGGCGTGCAACTGCGATGTCCTGATCGCGCACTTCCTGGTACGGTTCGACGGCGACGAATTCATGTTCTGCCACGCGCTGATCTGCGACGGTGCCTATGCGTCGCTGCTGCACTCGAGCCGCAGGCAACTGCACGTTCGCGCCGCGGAGTGGTACGTGTCGCATGACGCCGTGCTCGCCGCCGAGCACTTCGAACGTGGCAACGATGCTCGCGCGCCGCAGGCCTTCCTGGTAGCGAGCAACGCCGCCGCGGCTCAGTTTCGGTTCGAACCGGCGCTGGCCCTTGCCGAGCGTGGGCTCCGGCTCGCCAGCCAGCGACCGACGCGGTTTGCGATCCAGATGGCGTGCGCCCATTGGCTGATCGAACTCGGGCGCGCGGCCGAGGCAGTCGAGCTGTGCGGCGCGGCACTCCCCGCCTGCGAGGGCCTGGCCGAGCGCGCGCAGGCGCTGATCCTGCAGGCCGCCGGCATGCGCCTGAACGACCGTATCGACGAGGGCCTGGCCGCACTCCAGGAAGCCCAGCCGCTGGCCGAGCAGGCCGGGCTCGCGCTGGAACTGTCGCATCTCCATCACCTGCGCGGCAATCTGCTGTTTCCGCTCGGCCGACCCGCAGAATGCTTGCACGCTCACGAGCAGGCGCTCGCGCATGCGATCGAGGCCGGTTCGCTCGAGGCACAGGCGGCTGCACTCGGCGGCTTGGGTGATGCGCAGTACCTGCATGGCAGAATGGCCGCGGCCAACGAGCAGTTCGTGAAGTGCGTCGCCCTCGCTCGGGAGCGCGGGTTTGGCCGGCTCGAGGTCGCAAATCTGCCCATGATCGGTTGGACGCAGCTTCACCTGAACGAGCTGCGCGGCGCGGTAGAGCTGGGTCACCAGGCCATCGATCTGGCGATGCGCGCAGCGCAGCCGCGGGCCGAACTCATCGCTCGGGTCATGGTCGTCTGGATCGACGGCCTCATCCGGTGCAGCGCCGACGCGGTTTCCGAGCCGCTGGACAGGGCGCTGGCGCTGGCGGGGTCGCTGCGCGCCAAGCGATTCGAGGGTCAGCTGTACGGCTGCCGCGCCCTGGTCGCGCTGCGCAGCGGTCAGCGCGGCCTTGCTCGCATGCATGCTGAGAACGCGCTGGGGATCTGCCGCGAGCATGGCATGGGACACACCGGCCCGTGGATTCTGGGCGTAGTCGCGCTGGTCGAAATCGACCCGACGGCCCGCGCCGCCGCCATCGCAGAGGGCGAGGCCGAACTGCTGCGCGGCTGCGTCAGCCACAACCACATCTTCTTCCGGGATATGGCGATAGACGCTGCGCTGGAGTCGCATGACTGGTCCCTGGTAGAGAGCCTCTGCGCGAAGCTCGAGGCCTACACCGCTGCGCAGCCGCTGCCGTTCAGCGACTTCCTGATCACGCGCGGCCGTGCCCTGGCGCGACTGGGTCGCGAAGGATGCGACGCGGCGCTGCTTGCCGAGCTGTCGCGTCTGCGCGATCAAGCCGTCGAATGCGAACTGAACTGTGCCCTGCCGGCGCTTAACGATGCGCTCGCCGCGGCGAACGCGCAGTTGCCGGCTCAGGGTCCACACTGAAATTCGTTCACGTCCCTTCTCTTGCCGCGCCCCGCGTCCGAGAAGCACTCCCATGTCATTGCTCGCGTGTGCGCCGTCGCTGCGGCGCAGTCGTTTGCGCCCTTTGTCTGCGTCATCGACGAGCCCGCGATCACGGCGTTTCGTCGGCCCCGGCGGCGAAACGCCGGCGGCCTGGCACTTTGCGACCTTGCCGAGAAGGGGACCGACCCGACTCGCGATCGTCGACCTCGATGGCAAGCATATGGGCTGAAGGTGGAGGCGATTGACTTCTACGGAAATCGAGACGGCATGCGCCTTCCGCCGGTGCAACGCATCTGGCTGGCGTGGCGCTGGCGGGTCGACACCCTGATCGCCGATGCCGACATCAACACGCGTTCCGGCGACGTCGACCGCTGCGAAGTTTTGTGCGTCTCGTCGCGCACTCCACGAGGAGGCGAAGGCGTTCCGACGCAGACGCTTTGCTATGTGTGGGACAACAAGCTGGCGCGCGAGGCCCGCGCTGGTGAACGCATTCACGAAGCGACTGCGCTTCATCG
>JANYBE010000221.1 GCA_025360945.1 Rhizobacter sp.
AGGCCTGCGGCCTGCGCGCGCGCAAGCGTGCTCGGCGTGACGATCGCGCCGGCGTTGTCCTCGACGCCGTCGATGCCGTCGGTGTCGCCAGCCATCACGTGCACGCCGGGCTCGCCTTGCAGCGCAATCGCGCAACCGAGCAGGAACTCGGTCGCGCGGCCGCCGCGGCCGCCCTTGCTCTTGACCGTCACGGTCGTCTCGCCGCCCGAGATCACGACGCAAGGCTTCGCGAACGGCTGGCCGCGCCTGGCGATATATCGCGCCATCGCGGCGTGCACCTTGCCGACCTCGCGCGACTCGCCTTCCATCTCGTCGCTGAGCACGTGCACACCGATACCGCTCTGGCGTGCGAGCGCGGCGGCGGCTTGCAGCGACTGCTGCGGCGTCGCGATCATGTGGACTAGATGACCGTCAAAGCGCGCGTCGCCGGGCTTCGGCGTCTCGAGCGCGCCACTTTCCAGCCCGGCACGCGCCGCGGCCGGCAGCTCGATGCCGTAACGCGCAAGGATGCGCAGCGCATCGGCGCAGGTCGTGCTATCGGGCACGGTCGGGCCACTGCCGATGACCTGTGGCGCATCGCCCGGCACATCGCTGATCAGCAGCGTGACGACCTGCGCCGGCGCGCACATCGCGGCCAGGCGCCCGCCCTTGATGGCAGAGAGATGCTTGCGCACGCAGTTCATCTCGTCGATTGCCGCGCCGCTGTTGAGCAGTGCCTTGTTGATCGCCTGCTTCTCTTCCAGCGTGATGCCCTCGGCTGGCATCGCCATCAGCGACGATGCGCCGCCCGAGATCAGGCACAGCACGAGGTCGTGCGGCGTCAGGCCCTTCGTCAATTCGGCGATGCGTTTCGCGGCACGACGGCCGGCGTCATCGGGCACCGGGTGTGCGGCCTCGACCACCTCGATGCGCCCGGGATGGGCCTTGTACGCCGGCGGCACGTAGTCATAGCGCGTGACCACGAGCCCCGACATCGGCGCGCTCTTGGGCCACAGCGCATCGACCGCCGCGGCCATAGCTCCACCGGCCTTGCCGGCCCCCAGCACCAGTGTGCGGCCCTTAGGCGGCGTCGGCAGGAACGCTGCTGTCTCGGGTCCCGGCACCGCCTGTGCCACCGCAGCGTTGAACAGCGCCAGCAGGAAGCCGCGCGGGTCGGCGTGGGGTGAAGGCAGGCTCATGCGAAGGGGTCTTCTCTGATGGGTTGATCAGACCTTCGGATCGGGAGCGACCGTGTGGTTGGCCATCAGTTCCAGGGCCCGCACGAGCGCGGAGTGATCGAGGTCCTGCATGCCGTTGGCAGCGCACGCTTGCATCAATTGTGCTACACCCGCGGTTTGCGGCAGTGCCACGCCGAGTGCACGCGCGCCTGCGAGCGCCAGGCTCAGATCCTTCTGGTGCAGACCGATGCGAAATCCCGGTGCGAAGGTGCGCTTGATCATGCGTTCGCCGTGCACTTCGAGAATGCGACTTGCCGCGAAGCCGCCCATCAGCGCCTGGCGCACCTTGGCCGGGTCGGCGCCGGCCTTGCTCGCGAACAGCAGCGCCTCGCCGACCGCGGCGATGTTGAGCGCGACGATGATCTGGTTGGCGACCTTGGTCGTCTGGCCGTCGCCGTTGCCGCCGACCAGCGTGATGTTCTTGCCCATCAGCTCGAACAGCGGTTTTACGAGTGCGAACGCTGCCTCCGGCCCGCCGACCATGATCGTCAGGCTTGCGGCTTTCGCGCCGACTTCGCCGCCCGAGACCGGCGCGTCAAGGTAGTCGCAGCCGAGTGCGTTGATCTTCTTGGCGAACTGCTTGGTCTCGATCGGCGAGATCGAGCTCATGTCGACGACGGTCTTGCCCTTGCTCAGGCCGGCCGCGACACCATCGGCATCGAACAGCACCGCGGCCACGTCCGGCGTGTCGGGCACCATGATGAAGACGATGTCGGCGCGCTCGGCCACTCCCTTGGCGTTGGTGCAGATCGTCGCGCCGCTTTCGGTGATCTCGGGTGCGATCTTGCCGACGGTGTGCACGAACAGTTGGTGGCCCGCCTTGATCAGGTGGCTCGCCATCGGGGTGCCCATGATGCCCAGGCCGATGAAGCCGAGCTTGAGAGGTGATGTGGTCATGTCGTCGTGTCCTTAGATGTTCTTGAGCCAGCCGAGGCCGGCCTCGGTCGTCGTCGCGGGCTTGTACTCGCAGCCGATCCAGCCGGTGTAGCCGATGCTGTCAAGCGCCTTGAAGACGTTGGCGTAGTGGATTTCGCCGGTGCCCGGCTCGTTGCGGCCCGGGTTGTCGGCGAGCTGGATGTGCGCGATACGCGCGAGGTGCTTGCTCATCGTCGCGATCAGCTCGCCTTCCATGCGCTGCGCGTGGTAGATGTCGTACTGCACGAACAGGTTGTCCGAGCCGACCTCGTCGATGAAGGCCAGCGCCTGCGCGGTGCGGTTCAGGTAAAAGCCGGGGATGTCGTAGGTGTTGATCGGCTCCATCAGCAGCTTGATACCGGACCTCTTCAACTCGGCTGCGGCGTAGCGCAGGTTGCCGACGAAGGTGTCGCGGACCGTCGCGTCGCTCACGCCCGCGGGCACCTTGCCGGCGAGGCAGTTGATCTGCGGCACGCCAAGCGCGCTGCCGTACTCGATCGCACGCCCGACGCCGTCGCGGAACTCGCTCACGCGGTCCGGCAGACAGGCGATGCCGCGCTCGCCGCCATCCCAGTTGCCGGCGGGCAGGTTGTGCAGCACGAGCGTGAGCCCGTTCGCATCGAGCCGGTCCTTGATCTCCTTGATCATGTACGGGTAAGGGAACAAAAACTCCACCGCCTTGAAGCCGGACTTCGCAGCGGCGTCGAAACGGTCGAGAAACGGCAGCTCGTTGAAGAGCATCGTGAGGTTGGCGGCGAAGCGTGGCATCGTAATTCCTTGTCAGTTCAATCGAGCAGACCAACGGCTGTGGGGGCATCGGCCGGGCTCTCGGCCAGGTCCTCGAACTCGTTGATCGCGTCGATCTCAGTACCCATCGAGATGTTGGTCACACGCTCGAGCATCACCTCGATCACGACCGGCACCTGGAACTCGGTCATCCACCTCTCTGCCTGCTCGATCGCCGGCTTGATCTCGGCCTGCCGATAGACCCGCACGAACTTGCAGCCCAGCCCGGTGACGACCTTCTCGTGGTCCACGCCGTAGCCTTCAAGCTGCGGCGCGTTGATGTTGTCGAAACCGAGCTGCACGCAGTAGTCCATGCTGAAGCCGCGCTGGCTCTGGCGGATCAGGCCGAGGTAGGAGTTGTTGACGACCATGTGGATGTAGGGCAGCTTGAACTGCGC
>JANYBE010000241.1 GCA_025360945.1 Rhizobacter sp.
CGCTCAAGCTGCCTGTTTGATCGCCGGCAGCGTCGCGAAGTAGAACTCGTCCGGTGTCTTCTTGTCCAGCGAAGAGTGCGGCCGCGCGGTGTTGTAGAAATCGATGTACCGGGCAATTCCCGCTTTGGCCTGGCCCACCGAGTCGTATGCGTGCAAATAGGTGAGTGGCGCAGAGGGATCGCACCTCTGCGCTCTCCCAGAACCGGACGTGAACCTCTCGATTCATCCGGCTCCTATCGTCCAATCGTATTGATCGCCGCGCTCCAGTGCGGGAACATCGTCGGAGCGCGTTGGCGCAACGCGCGCAGCCAGTCCCACGCGCGCATGAAGCGCCCTCGCAGCTTCTTGTACTTGCGCTGCGCCCAGCGCACCAGATCGAAGTCCAGCGTCTTGAGGGCATGTTGCAAGCTCGATGGATGGAAGAGTCCGTAGTAGCGCACCCACCCTACGAGCACTGGCCGGATCCGCGCGAGCAGCCCGGTCAGGTCGTAGCGGTTGAGCAGAGGCAGGCCCCAACCACGAATCTCGTGGCGCATGGCCTTACCCGCCTTGTCTCCAACGGCAGGCGAGAAGCTGGTGAACAGCCGTCCTCGCCGATTCACGGCTGCCCGGGGTTTAAAGGTATAGCCCAGGAAGTCGAACCGTCGGACGTCATGGTTGCCACGCCGATTTGCATCGGCGCAGTACACGACGCAGGTCTTCTCAGGATGCAACTCCAGCCGGCAAGCAGCGAGGCGCTCTGCAAGCTCCGTCCGCAAGGACTCGGCTTCGGCTTGGCTGTCGCAGTGGCAGATGATGTCATCCGCGTAACGCTCGAACGGCACCTTGGGGTGGCGCCGCACCATCCATTGATCGAAGGCGTAGTGCAGGAACAGGTTGGCCAGCAAAGGGCTGATGACGCCCCCTTGCGGCGTGCCCCTGTCCCTCGTCATCAACTTCCCATCGGGCATGAGCACGTCTGCCTTCAGCCAGCGCTCAATGTAGAGCACCGCCCAGCGGCAGTCCGTGTGCTTGCGCACCGCCTTCATCAAGAGCTTCCAGTCGATGTTGTCGAAGAACTCCTTGATGTCGAGATCGAGCACCCAATCGTGGCGCCAGCACTGGTTGCGAGCAACACGCAGGGCATCATGTGCCGAGCGTCCTGGCCGGTAGCCATACGAGTTCGCATGGAACACCGGCTCCAGCAGCGGCTCGAGCCGACGCTGAACAACCATCTGTGCAATTCGGTCTGCCACCGTCGGGATGCCCAACGGCCGTGTCTTGCCATCGCCCTTCGGAATATCGACGCGCTTGACCGGCGGCGGGAAGTAGCTGCCCGAGGCCAGGCGATTCCATATTCGGTACAGGTTCTTGCTCAGATCCTGTTCGAACATGGCGATCGTGACCCCGTCGCCACCAGCTGCCCCGCGGTTGGCCTTGACGCGCTTGTGCGCCTCCCACACTTCGCGCTTGGCGATATCAAACGACTTTGCTTCAGCCACGTGCATCATCCCCTTGCAGGTTGTGCACGTGGTGAAGCCGAACGACGACGCCCCTTCGGTCCAGTTCCATTACAGAACCTTCAACCCTACTACGAGCGTCTCCGCCCCTGTGCCCCGCATCGGTACTCTGGCCCTCGCGGATGCTGTCCGCTTGGGCTTCTCCCTTCACATCGGGACGACAGGTTCCTACGTTCCTTACCAAAGCCTGGATCAAGATCACGCCGCCTTCATGCCGGAAGCCAGTTGGGCAGTAGACAGGTGCGCCCCCAACCTTTCGCGCGGGACAGAGGTCCGGGTCCCGGTTTCGACTTCGTTTAGTACGTTTCGACACGTCATCAGCGGTTCACTTGCGTTCGTCTTCTCGATCCACACCTGACGGAGTCCTGCTCCGCCTTTTCCGTCAACGCTCACCACGACGGCTCTTAACCGACGCAGCTTGAGGCGGTTTGAAGCCAACTCCTGCAAGCCGACTCCGAGGGGCCCACCCTCATCTTTGGTAAAGCACCGCCTCCATTCAGAATCTGAACAGTTGCGTTCGTAGCACACCACCTCTTCGTATTTGATCGAGCACCACAATCTTTCGACAAAGACGTTGTCCCGCCAGGTGCGCCGCGACCTCGGGCCAGATGACGCGGTGGCGCGCCTCGTAGTCAGTGATCAGCGCGGGCTCATCGCGAAGGTCGAGCATCAGGCATTGGCGCATGGCGTAGTTCCTGCCGGGTCAGCGGCTCGAGGGCAGCGCGCGGTCAAGGTGCACGTACCCGCCACCGGGATGCAGCCATTGGCCGGTGGGGTGCGACGAGCCGACGAGCGGTCGGACAGCAGGAAGACGACCATGTCGGCGATCTCTTGGTCGGTCGTCATGCGCTGCCCGAGGATTGACGGCTTCACGAAGGCCGCCGAGCAGTCCTGTCACATGGGGTCTACGACCGCGGCAACATCACGGTCGTGGCAAAGGGCAACAGCCCGAGCGATTGGGGCCTGACGATCCGCTTCGGGGCCCGTGTCGACCTGATCGACACGGGCTCGGGCCATGTGCTGTTTGACTTCCAAATCGACCAGCGGCGCGCCGAGATGCTGGTCGCACACCAAGCGATGGATGGCGAAGTGCCGATTCGCAGCGAGGCGTTGGAAGCCTTGCTCGAGCAGGTGCGCGCGCTCGGCCGCTGGCAGGGCAACAGCCTGCAGCCTCCGGCGTCGTCGACGTCTCCATCCCCGTCCTCGGACCGTACGGGGAGGCGCTTGCGGTGCTCACCTGCCCGTTCATTCGCCGCATCGATCGTCATGTCGGCCCTGACCTTGAGACCCCTTGCGCCTTGCTGCCGCGGACGGCGCGAGGCCCTCGATCGCTCGATCGCGCCTTGCGGCTCCACCAAGTCCTGGCGGACCGGTAAGCACGCGGGTCGGTCTGGTTAGGGGACACGCGGCAACCAGCACGTGCTCATGCTCAACTTTCCTACCTAGTCCAGTTCTCGACCTGCAGGCCCTTTACGCGCCCAAAGTCCTTGGTGTTGGTGACGACGATGGCCTCCATCGCGCGCGCATGGGCCGCGATCATCAAATCTGCCGCGCCGAGCTGGGCCTCGTTTTTTCAGGTCAAGCCGGATTTCGGCGTAGTGCTGCGCCGCTTCTTGCGGCCAATCCAGCACCGCCAGGTGCAGTACCAGGCTGTCCAACACGGCCTGGTTCTGTTTGCGCTTGGCCGTCGAAGAGGCCTGCACGCCATAGGTCGGCTCGGCGAGAGTCACCGACGACATCACCTGCAGCAGAGGCACCGACTGGACTTTGGCCGCTAACACTGGGGAGTCGTCGCGCATGAGAAAGATGCAGGTGTCGGTGTCCAGCATGTAGATCGGAGCCGTGACAACGAACGCTCCCGAATCGGCATGCGCTCGGCATTCACCATGAAATCCGGTGAAGCCTTCACGCTTGAGGCGAAGAAGCCCGACCCGTCGTTAGGGCGCGGCGTCAGGACGCCGTTCTCACGCCGCCAACCCTTGGGGCAGGAACTTTCCGATGATCAGTGGCGGGCGTCAACTCGCTCGGGACCTTGCACCAAATGGCCCCGTCAAGAGGCTGGCCAGCGAGCGACTGTTGCCCCCGAGCGCCAGCGAGCAGGCTGGCGTTGATCGCGCCTCGCGCGTACGCAATGTCGTCGGGCTTGGAAGGGCCCCTGCGTGGCCCATGCGGCCCTTCTCGTAGCCGCGAGTTGGACACTTTGGCCGAGCTCGAACCTGAGTCTGATGGGCCGCGGCCGCATTGACGTTGGCGCGCACGACGAGAACCTCCACTGTCACGAAGCCGGTGGGACCGATCAAGCTGGGCCTCGTGCCGGCATTGGTCACCAGAAATTTCGGCGGGCCCTAGAGCGGCGGACGCACACGAAGCTCGGACTGCGGCACCGACAAAAACGCCGTATCGTTCTGCGGCAACATCATTGCGATCGAGAGATTGTCGAGTTCCTGCACCAACCGCAGCAACGCATCAGCCTGGACGCGGGTGAGCGGTCGCGCGTAGCCAGGCGGGGCGACGACGTCCGGGGTCGAGCCGTCATCTGTCCATCGAGTAATCAGCGCCTGGTAAGAGGTCGCGTGCGCACAATTTGAACTGATTGCGTTGGCCACTCCAGGCGCTCGCGTTTCCAGCATCTTGAGCAAGACACTTAGCCGGACGAATCGCTGCTCGTCCCAGCCGAGCGCCTGCGCCGTACCTTCGACCTCCGAATATCGAGCGAGCAGCTCTTCTGCCGCTTCCATGCCTCGCTTGGCGACGGCGTCGATGATCGGGGCCTGCATGTTGAGGTTCATTCCGCCTTCGTCACTGTTCAAGCGCACCCGGGCAATTCGGTCGCGCACGCCCGGCATCCTCGCCAGACTGTTGTCGTTCCAGTTCTGCATAGCCGAGAGAATCGCCGAAAGAAAGCCGCCGAATCTGGCCGCCGACTTCTGATCCTGGTCGAAGTGGTCCCATCGCTCACCGTAGCCTTCGCCGTACTTCTGAGGTAGATAGACCATTTCTGGCCAGTCAGCAACTTTCGGCTCAAGATTGATCCCGAACGTCGGCCAGGACGGGACCAGTCCGTCGAAAAGGTGCATCGGGAAATTGGAGCTGATGCCGCCATCGGAGAACCAGCATCTGCGAAAGTGGCGGCTCCCGGGTGGCGAGTCGTAGTCGATGGACCACAGAGGTATCGCTGCGAACAGAAACGGGAAGCTCAGGCTCATTCTCGCGGCCAACACGACCGGGAAGTCACAAGGTGCTGGCACTTCCTTCAAGCCCTTTAGAACAGCCTCCTCAGTCGAAGGCTCGTGGTTGCCGCGAGCGGGATTGGCTACATAGGCGATTCCGCGGCCATTCATCCACTCGAGCACATCCGGCGGCATGTAGCGGGCCATTTCCGCCGCGTTGAAGAACAGCCTCTGCCTATCGGGCAGGAAGTTCGCCGCTGAATCCTTTGCGGCCTCTGGCAGGGGAAAAATGTACGGCCGCCCATGACCCAAATTTGTGGAAAACATTTGCAAGTCGATAGCGCGCGGCTTCGCGCCGATGGGCACGGTAAGCCAGGGCGGTGGGAAGTCGCCCGCATCCCACAGCATTCCAAACGTGAGCGGCTCGTCAGTCGGCGCCAATCCCGCGGTGCGTTGAATCAACTCGTGCAGCCAGGGGGTCAGTGCGGGATGCTTGGGGTCGGAGGTCAGTCCAGTACAAAGACCGAAGCCGTTTGCGACGGCATTTCGCGTCACGTCACGATAGAGCCCAATACCCGTAAGCAGAAGCAGTAGGAGAAGCCACAGTACTGCGACCCCGGGCCAGTCGAGTCCCACCCACCGCGCGGCAAACGCCAATGCGAGGCTGAGCGCGGTTGCCACCCAGTACGCAGTCAGAATGCCCAGCGCGATCGAGGCAATTCGGGGATTCGTGCCGCTGCGATTGAGCGACCGGACGAGCACTGAAAAGAGCCGTCGTGTTTCGGGCTGGGGCTGGAACAAGCTCAGCAACTTTGTGCCCGCGGTGCCCGGCACGTCCGCCTTCAGTTGATCCGGCAACTCCGCAAGGATGTTGAAACCATCGCGCGTCTGAGTCTTTCGGCGACGGTACTCAGCAGCCGCAGTCACCACAGCCGCGATTGCGCCAGCGGAGGTGCCTCCGATGCTTCGGAAACGATACTTCGCCGCCAGCAACGAGATTGCTTTCGGGTACACGACCCCGCTCGTGATGCCGCCCTTCATGATGAGATCGCAGAAGCGGTCGATCGGAGGCTCTTGCATATCGCTCATAAGGCTTCCCTCCAGTGGCTGCCCGTCGTCAATGACGCGCACCGGATATTGATTGCTTGCGTGGACGATGTACATACTCACCTGCAGCGTGCGCACCAAAGCGTCTGCGAGATCGCCGTCGGCTCAGGATCAGATGGGATGCGCCATCCTCGTCGAATTCGCACTTCGTTCTTTCCACTGACGCCGATTAACCGTTTTGAAACCATTCAACGGTCCGAATCGCTGACGCTGCGGTCGTGGTGCTGCCATTCACCCCTCTTCTTCGACGCCAGGGTCACGAATTGGAGCACTGTCCGTAAATACCGCTTCAGCTTCTCGAACGCGTTTTGCGATCTGGTCTCGCTCGGCTCGGCCGCTCGGATGATCCGCCGCGACCTCTCCGATGCTGACAGGTGACTGGGTCGAGATCACCATTGGCTCAGCAAACTGTTCGTCTGGTTTCGAAATTAGTGCAGCGCCAGCAGGTGAACGCTGCGCAGCACTCCCCTTGGATGGAAGCGCTCGATCAATAGGCAAGCCGAAGCCAGCGCGGCGACGAAAAGGCTCGCGTAGCCCAGCCGAAATGACCAACAATTCCTGCACATGCAGACCCGACAATGGGTGGCGCCTTGAGCAGCCAGAACTTGATGGCGTCGTTGCGAGCGTCGACCTGCGACAGCGCTCCCTTTGCCCAACGCTCGAGGTCAGTGAGTTGTGCGTCAAGGTCGCGGGGATGCCATTGACGTGTAGCGTGGCTTGGCGCACTGGCCATGACACCGCAGGTGCGAGCGTCTTGATCGGGGTGCTTCGCGAAAAGGCCCCAGCGGGCCTGCCCCAACCACCTCGCACGACGGGTGGTGGTTTGCATTGAAACTGGACTCAGTTCACAGCAAGGCGTAGTATCAATTTGCCTTGCCGCCCGAGCTGCGGCGACAAGTCCAAGTGCATGTGGCTTCAAAGGAGGGTCGTATGAGCTATCACCTGGAAGGTCGTCTGCTCGAGGTTTGCAACTGCAATGTGCTGTGCCCATGCTGGATCGGCGAGGATCCTGACAACGGCACCTGCGACACCATCGTCGCATGGCGCGTCGACAAGGGCACGGTCGACGGCGTCGACGTAGGCGGCAACACCATCGCGGCCGTGGCCCATGTTCCCGGCAACATCCTGCAAGGGAACTGGACTGCGGCTATCTTTGTCGACGACAACGCTTCCAAAGCGCAAGAGGAGGCACTGCTCAAGGTCTACACCGGGAAAGCGGGCGGACCGGTCGCCGATCTCGCAGCGCTCATCGGCAAAGTGGTGTCGGTGGAGCGCGCGCCGATCCAGTTCACCGAGGCCGACGGCGTCATCTTGGAAGCCAAGCCCACCTGGCTCCAAAAAGCCGGTGCCTGACCGGCGTCTCCCCCGCCCCACGCACCCCCAGAACCTTTCAGCCTATGAACAGACGCCAAGCCATTAGAACCACCTTCACTGCCGCCGCGCTCGCTGCGGCGCTCCGCCCTGGGATGCTTGCCGCTCAGGAGACGCCGCCAAAACCCGCGACAGCCGAGGGAAACACCCTCTACCTCAACCCGGCCACCGGCGCGGATACGAACTCCGGCGCCAAGGACAGCCGCCTGCGCACCCTGGCCGAAGCCGCGCGGCGCGTGAACCAGAGCGAAGGAACGGGGCCCATGACCGTCATTCTCTCTGAAGGCGTGTATGCGGTCGGGGAAACTGCCACGTTCAAGCCCGAGCGGCGCGCCTTTACCCAGACCGAGCGACTCACGATTCGCGCCGAGGTGC
>JANYBE010000255.1 GCA_025360945.1 Rhizobacter sp.
ACCGACTTCGCGCAGCCGCCGTTGACTACGGTGCGCACGCCACGAAGCCAGATTGGTCTGGAAGCGGCAAAGATGCTTCTCTGCCTCCTAAGGGGAGAACCAACCCCGACGAACGTTCAACTGCCCTTCAACGTGGTGGTCCGCGCAAGCACCTAAGGGACCGACCTGCCCACCTCTCGGGGGCACCATCATCGCTCTGGTTCTCCCCCTGATGCCCCGCCACGCCCCGCTCAGGCCGCTCAGCAATCGCGAGTAGGGCGCGTCTGCCAAGTCGGACTACGACAGGGCTGTCGTAATCGCGTAGCGCGATGCGATTAAGTCTGCATTTGAGGGTGGCGAGGCTTTGCTCGGGCGCTCAGGCCGCCAACGTCGGGACCAATCACCGACACGACGATGTGTCGGTGTTTGTTGCCCAATTAGTCGTCGTGGTCGTCGGACCTGGCCTCGTATCCCTGCCATAGCCACTGCAGAGCCTGAGGCAGAGTCTGCTTAAATGTAGGCCCGTCTACGTGACCTGCATTCCGAGAGAACGTAAATTGGTATTGGTATCCCTTATCTGCCAGAACCTTCGCCGTAGTCTCGTCTGCCAAGACCCAATCGTGCATGCCGTCATCGAGCGGGTTCGGATACCAGAGATCATGATCACCCACTTCAAACCAGAAGCGGAGCGGTTTGGGGGCACTGTTGGGAATCAGCGGCGAACCGGAGGGTATGGGCGACGGCACCAGCGCATTGCCGCCGTTTGACTGCAAAAACGGCGTCGCCGGTCCGGGCCATACGCTGTGATACTCCCAAGCGCCCCCTCGCAGAGCGGTATTGTGTGGCCACTGCTGGTTGATAAACGTTGGCGAGTACGCCAACACACGGTGGAACCATTCCGGATGGAACCAGGCCATCGTAAATGCGGCGGAACCGCTCGAACTGATGCCCATCGTAGCCCGCGCATCCGGATCTTTGCTCAGCTTGACGGCTATTCGGCTTTGCACGAGCGGCAGAACCTCGTGTTGGACAAACTCTGCATAGAGTCCGTTGACGGCGTCATATTCGAACCCACGCTCGGAGCCTTGAGCGTCTTGGCCGCCAGCCTGGATGGTAATCGCAACCATCGCTGGCAACTTGTGCGCGTGGATTAGGTTGTCGAGCACAGTGAAAAGCGTCGCGTCCCTGCCATTGCCCCCGTTGCCGTCGCCCAGCACGATAAAAGGCGCAGGCTCGCGACTGTGCCGCGTTTCAAGCTGTGCCGGGACATACACGGTGATAAGCCGAGTCCAGGATCCGGGATAGCTCGTTGGAATAAGGATATTTGAAGGATCGCCTGGCATCGTGGATCCGTTGTTGACCGCGTAGTTGCCTGAAGGCTCGACGCGCACCATGCCGGGGTTGTAAATCGTGCTTTGCGCCGATGTCATCGAGAAGGTGAACACCGTCCCGTGTGGAACGTTCTGCACCACCGACTCAGGTGCGGCGGTATGCGTAGGCCCGATGATGAAATTGCCCACTGCCCTGACCGGTGGTAGCGTCCCATCGACCAACTCCGTTGCCGGCGGGTACTTTGGGTTGTGCACGTCTCGCGTCGGAAAAGGAGTGGTCGCGAAGTTGAGCCCTGTAAGGTCGATGTAGAACGGGGCGGCGGGATTTGTCGTGTTCGCACCTGGCGGAAGCGTTTGAGCTTGTGATGCTTCGCCGATGCAGAGCGCGCCGAACGCTGTCACCACAGCGATGCGGACGCCGATACTGCGATTTATGAACATTTACGTCTCCAATCGTTCGTTGGTCAAAAGGTAGTCGCCCCGGCGAGCCACTGTCACTGAAAAGAGGCACCTCTGGCTGGCTGATACCGAGAGAGACAGCGCTATCGTAGGCGACCAAGTCTGCGCTTATATGCGGGCTTTCCCTCGCCCGCAATCGTCGATGCCTCTACGAGCCGCCGGGTGACGTCAAATTGATCAAGGGTGTCCCCAGCCGCGCCGGCAGCCGTCCTGCGCGCGCTGCTGGCGCCGGCTCTCCTCCCATCACGTCTAGTCGTGCAAGCGCGTCCGCATGCAATCGCAGTTCCGCTGCCGCCAGGTTTTCCCGCAAATGCGCCACCGACGAGGTACCCGGAATCAGTAGCAAATTCGGCGACCGCTGCAGCAACCACGCCAGTGCCACCTGCATCGGTGTCGCATCGAATTCTTCGGCGACCTCTGACAAGACGCTCGACTGCAATGGTGTGAAGCCACCGAGCGGGAAGAACGGCACGTACGGGATGCCGTCGCGCGCCAGTTGGCGGATCAGCCCTTCGTCCCCGCAATGCGCCAAGTTGAACTGGTTCTGCACGCACGCGATCGCGCAGATGCGTCGGCCGTCTTCGATCTGACGCGCCGTCACGTTGCTGAGGCCGATGTGGCGGATCAGGCCCTGCAGCTGAAGTTCGGCAAGCGCGGTCAGTGGCGCCTCGAGCGAGCCTTCGGCCGGGACGTGGATGTCGAACATGCTGCGCAGGTTGCCGACCTCAAGCACATCGAGGCCAAGATTGCGCAGGTTGTCGTGCACCGCTTGCGTAAGTTCAGCGGCCGAGAAGGCCTTGTTCCAGGAGGCATCCGATCCGCGCGTGGCACCGACCTTGGTGACGATCACGAGTTCGTCGCGGTAGGGGTGCAGCGCTTCCCGGATGACCTGGTTGGTGACGTGCGGGCCATAGAAGTCGCTGGTGTCGATGTGGTCGACGCCGCTTTCCACGGCCGCGCGCAGGACCGCGATCGCGGCCGCGCGGTCTTTCGGGGGGCCGAAGACGCCGGGGCCGGCGAGTTGCATCGCGCCGTAGCCGATACGGTTCACGTGGCGGGTGCCGAATTTGAAGCGGCCGGCTTGGTCAAGTGCATTCATCTACGTTCCTTTCGAGATCAACAACTCACTGTAGGTACGCGGGCCGCGTACGATAAGGTGGATCAATCCGCACGGGTCGTGCGGAACGGCGAACCGCAAACAGCAAACAGCAAACAGCAAACAGCGAGAAGAACGTCGATGGCAGAACAACTCGGCGACCTGGCGGCCTTCGTTGCCGTGGCCAAGGCCGGTGGCTTCCGCGAAGCGGCGCGCGCAAGTGGGGTCAGCGCATCCAGCCTGAGCGAGGCGCTGCGCCGGCTGGAGGCGCGACTCGGGGTTCGGCTTCTTCATCGCAGCACCCGCAGCGTCGTGCCGACCGAGGCAGGTGCGCGATTGCTCGACCGCCTTGGGCCGGCGCTGGGGGAGGTGGAGGCCGCGCTTGACGTCGTCAATGGCTTTCGTGATCGTCCCGCCGGCACGCTGCGGCTCAACGTGCCGGCGAGCGCGGCACGTCTGGTCTTACCTGCGCTGGTGCCGCAATTCCTGGCGGCCTACCCGGAGATCGTTCTGGACGTGGTCGTGGACGAGACCTTTGTCGACGTGCTGGCCGCCGGCTGCGATGCCGGCATCCGCTACGAGGAGCGGCTTGAGCAGGACATGATCGCCGTGCGCACCCGCGCGATCTACTGCAGCACGCGTGCCTGCGCGGCCGTTTCGCGAGCGGGGTGATGCCGGCTTGGGAGTTCCAGCGGAAGCAGGAGATCGTCAAACTCGAACCGAGCGGACCGCTGATCGTGCGCGTCAGCGGCGGCGTGGACCTGGCGGTCGATGCGGCGGTCTCCGGCTGTGGCGTGATCCACCTGTTCGAGGACTGGCTGAAGCCCCAGCTCGCGAGCGGAGCGCTCGAGCCGGTGCTGCTGCCGTGGTGGCAGACCTTCGCTGGACCCTTCCTCTACTACCCCGGCCGTTCGTTCTCGCGCCGCGCCTGCACGAAATCGACGAACGCGCGCAGTGGCGCCGGCAGATGGCGGCGGCCGGGGTAGTAGAGGAAGGGTCCAGCGAAGGTCTGCCACCACGGCAGCAGCACCGGCTCGA
>JANYBE010000273.1 GCA_025360945.1 Rhizobacter sp.
CCGCAGTCGCGCAGGTGATGGCCGCCTGCCCTTGACGTTGTAGGGCGCGTTGTCCTCGAGTAGCGCCTTCAGCCGCACCGCGGCCGCGTTGCCGTCGATCAGAGGCGGCAGGCGCAGGCTGAGCTTGAACGCGGTGTACGGGCGCAGCACATTGCCCGCGTTCTTCAACTCAGGGAAGCCGTCGGCGCCGGTCACGCTCAGTGTCGGCTTCCAGGTTCGGTTGAGCAGCGCCTGCATCGGGTCGGTCGTCGTCGGCAGCGTGGCGCCGCCATCGGCGCCGCAGGCCCACGGGAAGCGCTTCCAGACTTCGTTGCCGAGAATCTTTGCGGTCGTCGCCGTCTGCTCGATGCGCTCGGCCGGGATTTCGCAGTGAAAACTCTGCGGCAGCAGCTCCCCGGTCTTGCTGTCTTCGAGGCGGTCGAGCACCTGGCGCAGGATGCGGAAGCTCGACGGCACCAGCCCGCTCGAATCCCCCGAGTGCACGCCTTCGGTCAGGATCTGCACTTTCAGCACGCCGCTGACCATGCCGCGCAGGCTGGTGGTGAGCCAGAGCTGGTCGTAGTTGCCCGCGCCGCTGTCAAGGCAGACGACCAGACTCACGTTGCCCAGGCGCGGGCGCAGCACGTCGAGGTAAGCGGGCAGGTCGAACGAGCCACTCTCTTCGCAGCTTTCGATGATGCCGACGCAGCGCGCCCGCGGAATACCCTGCTTGTCGAGCGCCATGATCGCGGTGATGGAAGCGTAGACCGCGTAGCCGTCGTCGGCGCCGCCGCGGCCATAGAGCCGGCCGTCGACGTATTTCGGTGTCCACGGTCCGAGGTCGTTGCGCCAGCCGTTGAACTCGGGCTGCTTGTCCAGATGGCCATAGAGGCAAATGGTCGGCGCATCAGCCTCGTTGCCGCCGGCCTTGGTGGCGGGCACCTCGAAGAAGATCACCGGCGTGCGGCCTTCGATGCGCACGACCTCGAGCTTCAAGCCCGCCACCTGCTTGCTCTGGACCCAGCGCGCGGCATCGGTGACGACGCGTTCGAGGTAACCGTTCGCGGCCCAATCGGCGTCGAACATCGGGCTCTTCGCGGGGATCGCGATGTAGTTGGTGATCGCCGGGACGATCTCTTCGTCCCAGGTGCGCGAGGCGAACGCGGCAAGCGCGCTCGCTTCATCGGGCTGGACGGGCAGGTGCGGATCGCGTGCATTCATGGCGGGCTCCATTGGGGCGGCGGACAAACTCTGCACGAGTGTAGAACTTCGCACGAAACACCCTGCGCAAAAAAATGCCGGGATTCGTTTATCGCGCACGAGCGCAATACATGCGGTCTCGCCCCTCGCATCGACTGTCACCCGTGGAACTGCCCCTGGTCTGCGTATCGTGTGCGTTCTTGCCGGGTGGCTGGTACTGGCCGTGATTGCACCACCTAGCCACCGCCGCGCACGCCGCGTACCCATGGGTCGTGCCCGCACCGCGCCTCAGCAAGAGCGCGTACTTCAGCAACATCGCCGATGGCGCCAGCATCCAGACGCCGTTCCTGGTGAAGTTCGGCCTCACCGGCATCGGCATCGGCATCGCGCGTCGACCCGAAGAGCCTGGTGGCGAAGGGCGTCGCGATCCTCGAGCCGGAAGCAGGGGCGAGCGTGCGGCCGCCGTTCCGCATCGCGCTGCATGGGTCGGGGATGAACGTGTCCAACACCGTGCTGAGCGAACCGGGGAGTGGCCACTTCCGCGTGCGTCTCAAGACCGTGAGCGGGCGCGAGGAAGTCATGTCGCTGAATAACGGCTTTACCGAGGTCTGGCTGCAACCGCCTGTGGGCAGCTACAGCGAACGTGTCGAGTTCATCGACCACACCAACCCTGACAGGGTGCTGGCCACCTCACCGCCGGTCAGCTTGCGCGTCCAGAACTGAGCCAGTCCCCGAGCGACTCGAAAACCTCGCGCTGCTCGGGTTCGTTAAAGATCTCGTGGAACAGCGGCGCGAACTCGCGCGCCGTCAGTACCGAGCGCGGCGCGCCGGCCG
>JANYBE010000302.1 GCA_025360945.1 Rhizobacter sp.
CGCGCACCGTGACGAAGGGGTTGAACAGCCGCACCTGGACGTTCGGATACGCCGCCAGGCCGAGCAGCAGGTGGTCCATGTCGGTCGTGTAGAGGTCGTCCACCAGCAGCCGGATGCGCACGCCGCGCAGCGCCGCATCGCGCAGCGCGCGAAGAATCAGCCGGCCGGTCGAGTCATCGCCGAGCAGGTAGTACTGCAGGTCGAGCGAGGTGGTCGCGTGCTCGATCATTGCCAAACGCGCATCCAGCGCGTAGCTCGCCTGCAGCAGCGGCCACACGCCAGAGTTGTCCAGCGGGACGCCGGCTTCGCGTGCGATCGCGGCCAGCGGCGCATCGGGCGGCGCGACCAGCGTCTTCGACGGCGTGCGCTCGACCTGCGGCAACACGCTGGCGCAGCCGCTCAGCAGCGCTACGAGAAGCGCGCCCAGCGGTGCGCGCAGGCGCGCCGCAGGAGGGGCGGGCACTTCAGCGCAGTTGCAGGTCGTCGTTGCCAAAGCGGATGTTCAACGGTTCGATCAACAGCTCCTTCGGACCCGCTTCGACCTGCCCGGCGACTAGCGCCTCGACGCCTTGCGCGCGCGCCACGTCTACGGTGCGCTGTGCGTCTTCGGCCCGCACGAATATTGCGAAGCCCGCGCCCATGTTGAGCGTGCTGTACGCCTCGCGGTCGTCCTGGTGGGCGTGTTGCTGGATGAACTTTAGCACCGGTGTCACCGGCGGCACGGTGTGGATGCGGTAGCGGTGCTCGGCCGGGTGACGCAGCAGCTTGCGCCAGCCATGACCGGTGATGTTGGCGCAGTAGTGCGGCTTGATGCCGGCCTTGTACAGCGCCTCGGTGACGGGCGAATACAGCACGGTCGGTGCGAGCAGCGCGTCACCGTAGCTCAGGCCCGGTGACACCTCGGAGAGGTAGCCCTGCGGCAGCCGTTCGACCAGCTTGCGCGCCAGGCTCAGGCCGTTGGCGTGGATGCCGCTTGAGGCGAGTAGCACGATCGCGTCGCCGGGTGCGAGATAGTCGCCAACCGAAAGCCGCTCCTTCGGGTTGATCAGGCCGGTGCAAGAGGCGGCGAGGTCTATGCGTCCGGCCTCGACGATGCCCGACAGCGCCGGCGTTTCGCCGCCACCCCAGGCGACACTGCACACGTCGCAGGCGTGCTTCCAGCCCGCTACCAGGGCCTGCGCGCGCTGCGCATCGGCGAACCAGTCCGAGCCGCCTGCACCCCAATAGGCTTGCACCACAAGCGGTGTGGCGCCGACGGTGATCAAGTCGTTGATTGCCATCGCGATGGTGTCCTGCGCGATACTGTCGTAGTAAGTCTTGCCGGTGAGGCGGTGCATCTCATCGGCGACCAGGGCCTTGGAGCCCAGGCATTCGACGATGCTGGCGATGTAGAACGGCCCGACATCGACCACGTAGGCCGACTCGCCGCGCGAGGCCACCACTTCGCTGAAGCCGTGCGCCGCGAGGTGACCGGCGGTGGCCGCGGCGGCGCGCTGCGCCGTCACCTTCAGCGGGTCGATCAGGTCGTAGTTGACGCCGGATTGTTCGTAGCTGAGCGTGGCGGTCGTGGGAGTCGGGTTCATCGCGGAGTGCTGGCAGAGACAGTGCTGGATTATCGGTCCTCGTAGAATGACTTCATGTCTTACGTCGTTCTCGCCCGCAAATACCGGCCGCCCAATTTCGACGCGCTGGTCGGGCAAGAGCACGTGGTGCAGGCGCTGGCCAACGCGCTGACCCAGCAACGCCTGCATCACGCCTATCTGTTCACCGGCACGCGCGGTGTCGGCAAGACGACGATCTCGCGCATCCTCGCCAAATCGCTCAACTGCACCGGCACCGACGGCCAGGGCGGCATCACGGCGCACCCGTGCGGCGTGTGCAACGCCTGCCGTGACATCGACAGCGGTCGCTTCATCGACTACGTCGAGCTCGATGCGGCCTCGAACCGCGGCGTCGACGAGATCTCACAACTGCTCGACCAAGCCGTCTACAAACCGGTGATCGGGCGCTTCAAGGTCTACATGATCGACGAAGTCCACATGCTCTCGACGACCGCGTTCAACGCGATGCTCAAGACGCTGGAAGAGCCGCCCGAATACCTCAAGTTCGTGCTTGCCACGACCGATCCGCAGAAGGTACCGCCGACGGTGCTCTCGCGTTGCCTGCAGTTCAATCTGCGGCCAATGGCGCCGCAGACGGTCCAGGAGCATCTGATCACCGTGCTCGCGCAAGAGGACATCGCGGCCGAGCCCGCGGCGCTGCGCCTGATCGCGCGCGCGGCGCGCGGCTCGATGCGCGACGCGCTTTCGCTCACCGACCAGGCGATCGCGTTCGGCGCCGGTGCGTTGAGCGAGCCGGGCGTGCGCCAGATGCTCGGCGCGGTGGACCGTGGCCACGCGGTGCGCATGATAGAGGCCCTCGCGGCGTCGGACGGTGCCGCGCTGGTGGCGGCGGTCGATGCGTTGCGCGGGCTGGGCCTGTCAGCCACCGGTGCGCTCGAGGAGCTTGCCGCATTGCTGCAGCAGATGGCGGTCTCGCAGGCCGTGCCCGATGCACTCGACGCGAGCGACCCGGACACGCCGCAGGCCGAGCGCCTCGCTCAGCTGCTGGCGCCCGACGAGACTCAGCTGGTCTACAGCATCGCCTTGCATGGCCGCGCCGAGCTGGGCCTGGCGCCGGATGAATACAGCGGCCTCGTGATGGTGTTGCTGCGCATGCTGGCGTTCCGTCCCCAAGGCATAAGCCCACCGGCACGGGCCCCGGCGGTATCGGCGCCGCGTGTGTTGACGCCGGTCGCCGCCGCACCGACCGTGATCGCCAGGGCGCCGGCGGTGGCTGCCGTGGTCGCACCGGCACCCGCGCTGCGTGTGGCCGCTAGTGAGCCACCGCCGTGGCTGGATGCACCTTTCGAAGACGAGGTGCCGGTGCCCGCGACTGTGGGCGGGCGCGCGCCCGATGCGGCCGCCT
>JANYBE010000322.1 GCA_025360945.1 Rhizobacter sp.
CACGCTGGCCGGCAAGAACGGCGACACCGTGATCAAGTTCGACGAGCAGCCCTTCAAGGCCAAGCTGGACAAGATCGCCGGTCTAAAGCCCGCGTTCAAGAAGGACGGCACGATCACCGCCGCGACCTCGTCGAGCATCTCCGACGGCGCAGCCGCGCTGGTGATGATGCGCGAGAGCACCGCGAAGAAGCTCGGCTGCGCGCCGCTTGCCCGCATCCGTGCGCACGCGGTGCACGCGCATGCGCCGAACTGGTTCACGACCGCGCCGGTGGGCGCGATCGACAAGGTGTTGAGGAAGAGCGGCTGGGTCGCGAAGGATGTCGAGCTGTGGGAAGTAAATGAGGCCTTCGCCGCCGTCACGCTCGCTGCGATGAGCGAGTTCAAGCTGCCACATGAGATCGTCAACGTGCACGGCGGGGCGGTCGCGCTCGGTCATCCAATCGGCGCGAGCGGTGCGCGCATCGTCGTCACGCTGCTCGGTGCACTGCGCAAACGCGGCCTCAAGAAGGGCGTGGCGGCGCTGTGCATCGGCGGCGGCGAAGCGACCGCGCTGGCACTGGAGCTGTACTGAGTGGCGGCTGTAGAGAACGATGAACAACTGGTGGTCGTCGGCGAGGAGATCGCGCGCACCGTGCGCTACTCGACGGACGACATTGCGGCCTTCGCGCGCATGAGTTTCGACGACAACCCCTTGCACCTCGACGCGCAGGCAGCGCAGCGCGGTCGCTTCGGCAGAATCATCGCCAGCGGTCAGCAGACGGCGGCGATCTTGATGGGCATGCTCGCGAGCCACTTCTCGCGCAGCGGCGACGGCGTGGCACGGCAGATGCTGTGCCTGAACATGAACTTCGCGTTCAAGGCGCCGGTGCATGCCGAGCAGGACGTGCGCCTGCGGTGGCGCGTCTCGACCGTGGCCTGGAATGCGTCGTTGAACGGCATGCTCGCGCACCTGGACGGCCACGCTTGGGTGACGGCGAACTCGCCCGCCGTGGTCGCGCGTGGCACGATCCTGGTGAGCCAGGCGCAGCCCTGATCCACGCCGACGAGACCGTCATGCAACTCAGCGAAGACCTCCGTGCTGTCCAGGATGCGGTGCGCAGCTATGTGCTGGACAACATCGCGCCGCATGCGGCCGCGTGGGACAAGACGCATCATTTCCCGAAGAACGAGCTGCGCGGTCTCGCCGCGCTCGGCTGCTACGGTGTGGCCGTGCCGGTCGAGTGGGATGGCGCGGGACTGGACTACCTCGCGCTCGCGATCATCCTCGAGGAGATTGCGGCCGGCGACGGTGCCACATCGACGGTGGTGAGCGTCAACAACTGCCCAGTGTGTTCGATCCTGATGTCGTGGGCCAACGATGCGCAGAAGACGCAGTGGTTGAAGCCGCTGGCGCGTGGCGACATGCTGGGCGCGTTCTGCCTGACCGAGCCGCACGTCGGCTCCCAGGCCGACGGCCTGAAGACGACCGCGGTGCGCGACGGCGACGTCTACGTTCTGAACGGCGTCAAACAGTTCATCACCAGCGGCAAGAATGGCGACGTCGCGATCGTCATGGCGGTGACCGACAAGGCGGCCGGGAAAAAAGGCATCAGCGCGTTCATCGTGCCGACCGCAACAATGGGCTACACCGTCGCGCGCGTTGAAGACAAGCTGGGCCAGCACGCCAGCGACACCGCGCAGATCCTGTTCGAAAACTGCCGCGTGCCGGCGGCGAACCTGCTCGGCGAGGAAGGCCAGGGCTTGAAGATCGCGCTGTCGGGGCTGGAGGGCGGACGCATCGGGATTGCTTCGCAAAGCGTCGGCATGGCGCGCGCGGCCTTCGACGCGGCACTGAAGTATTCGAAGGAACGGGTCGCGTTCGGCAAGCCGATCTTCGAGCACCAGGCCTTGCAGTTTCGCCTGGCTGACATGGCGACGCAGATCGAGGCCGCGCGTCAATTGATCCACCACGCGGCGAGCCTGAAAGACGCCGGCGTGCCGTGCCTGAAAGAGGCTGCGATGGCCAAGCTTTTCGCGAGCGAGATGGCCGAACGCGTGTGCAGTGCAGCGATCCAGGTGTTCGGCGGCTACGGCTATGTGAGCGACTTCCCCGTCGAGCGCATCTACCGCGATGTGCGGGTGTGCCAGATCTACGAAGGCACCAGCGATGTGCAGAAGATCCTGATCGGGCGGGCTTTGGCATAGCCTCGCGAGCAGCGGCACCAGCTTGTTCGCTCAGGGTTTCGCCCGAATCAAAGCCCTGCGGTGGATCGCGGTGTCGCGGGGCGGAATCGAATTGATGCAGGCCAGCGGCAGGGCAAGGTACTCAAAACCTTCACGCCGCCGCTCGCTGGCCGCTGCTCCTGGAGCAAATGGGACTGGCCGACTGAGCTTGCGGCTGACAGAGCCCGGCGCGCCCTGCACTTTTCGGGCTCGAAGTGGTCAAGAATGGGCGGCCTTGGAACGCCCTGAAACCGCCAGGCCACAACCGGTGAACACTCGATGACAACAACACCCTTTGATTCAACGGCGATCCGCGCACTGGTGTTCGACGTGTTCGGCACCGTTGTCGACTGGCGCTCCTCGATCATTCGTGAGGGCGCAAGGCTGTCGGTTGCCAAGAACCTGCAGGTCGAATGGCCCGCGTTCGCCGACGCATGGCGTGCCGGCTACCAGCCGGCGATGCAGCGTGCGCGCGCTGGCGAGATTGCATGGACCAACCTCGACGGGCTGCATCGCACGATCCTGGATGGCCTGCTGCCGCGCTTTGGTCTGAGCGGGCTCAGCGAGTACGAGCGTGAGCACCTTAACCGTGCATGGCACCGGCTCGACCCTTGGCCCGATTCGGTGGCCGGCCTGAACAGGCTCAAGTCGCATTTCGTGATTTCGACGCTGTCCAACGGCAATGTCGCATTGCTCGTCAACATGGCCAAGCACGCCGGCCTGGCGTGGGATTGCGTGCTATCGGCTGAGCTGTTCCAGCACTACAAGCCCGACCCCGAGGTCTACCAGGGCGCGGCCCGTTTGCTCGGCGTCAAGCGCGACGAAGTGATGATGGTCGCGGCGCACCCAAGCGACCTCGTCGCCGCGCAACGCGCTGGCCTGCGCACGGCCTACGTGCCGCGGCCGCTAGAGTGGGGCGAAGGCGGCATCGTTGCGCCGGTGGGCGACGCGGTGTTCGACATCACCGCGGCAGATTTCAACGCGCTCGCGACCCGGCTCGGCGCAAGGGCCTGAGATGAACGAGGCCGCCGCACGCGAGGTCGTCCTCGTCCAGGCGTTCGAGACTGCGCAGCCGCCGCCGGCCAGCTGGAGCGAAGAGGATCGCGCGTGGGCCACGCGGCTCGCGCTGGCCGACGCGGGTCCCGGCGGTGCGGAGGCCTTCGTTGCGCGTCGCGCGCACCATGCAATGCAGCGCCTCGGCCCGCGCGAGGCGGCTGCCACTGCTTGGCTGGCGCGGCGCCTGTGGCGCTGGCGCTGGGTCGCGTGGGCGGCCCTCGTCGGCCTTGTCGCGGGCGTGCTTGCCGATAGCATCGGCGGCAGCCAGCGCATCAACCTGCTCGCGCCGCCGCTGTGGGCGGTGCTGGCGTGGAACGTGATCGTCTACGTGCTGCTGCTCGGTCATGCGCTGGCGCACGTGTTCATGCGCAAGACGCGGACTGGCGGTCTCGTGAAGCTGACCGAGCGCGTGCTGCGCTTGGGCCGCGGCCTGCCGGGCCTGGCTTCGGTGAGCGCATCGGCGAGCGGTGGCGCGAAGGCGCTGCAGGGTTTCGCAAGCCAGTGGCTGCGGGTGAGTGCGCCGCTCTCGGCCGCACGCGCGGCGACGCTGTTGCATGCCGCCGCCGCGGCGCTCGCGCTCGGCCTGATCGCCGGGCTGTACCTGCGTGGGCTGGTGCTGGACTATCGCGCGGCGTGGGAGAGCACGTTTCTCAGAGATCGG
>JANYBE010000346.1 GCA_025360945.1 Rhizobacter sp.
CGGTTCCGGCCGTGCCGGTCAGGGTGATGAAGTCGCAGTCTGGATCCATCAGCAGGTTAAGCGCAAAGTTCTGTTCGCGGTTGCGCGCGGTCGCCCCAGACCGCGTTCTTCTGGTGCGTGTATTCCTTCAGCGTGCGCAGCACCGCCGTCTTGCCGGTGATCTCGATGACCTTGGCGTACAGCGAAGCGGCGCCCGGCGCCTCGAGATAGACGAACTGATTCACCAGCAGCACCGGCACCATCGGCCCGCTGATACGGTAAAAGGTCAGGCCGCCTTGCTGCCAGCTCTCCATCGTCTTGCCGTGCTTGTCCCAGAAATCCGCGGGCAGCGGCAGCACGCCGGTGTAGAGCAGATCGCCGTCTTCCAGCGTCATGTCGTTGAAATAGTCCTCGGCCGGTAGACCCAGTGCACGCGCCTTGATGCGCATGTTGATGTCCTTGGACACCAGCACCACGTCGCGCCCCGGCTGCTGCTCGCGCAGCGCCTGCACGACGCCGAGGATCTGGTTGTCGGCCTTGCCTTGTGGCAAACCGGCCGGCAGCTGGACATTAATCAAATTGGTCTGGAAGAACAGCTTGCCGCCGGCCTCGCGGTGGCCGGTGCGCGACAGCAACAGGCCGTCGGACATGCCGGAGGCATCGCGGCTCGGCATTGTCACAGCCAGCGCGTCGAGTTCGCGACTCACCTGGCGCGCGTTGCGTGAGACCTCGGTCATGCCGCGCTTGTGGCCGTCGAGTTCCTCGAGCGTGATCATCGGCAGGTAGATGTCGTGCTCTTCGAAGCGAAACAGCGAGGTCGGGTCGTGCATCAGCACGTTCGTGTCAAGCACGAACAGCGTCGCCGGGCCGGTGCCGCGCGGCTTGCGAGCGCGGGTCTCGGGCTTGGGCGGTTGCGGCTGGCGCAGCGGTGCCATCGCGGTCGTCGGCTTCGAGGCTTCAGGGGCAGGCCGACGCGCATTCGCGATCGTCGTCGAGGTGGCGTCTGTCAATTCGAGCAGGGCAGTCGCCGCAGGCTCGGCGTTGCCGCGGGTCTTGGTGTTGGGGCGTTTGCCAGGCTGCGGTGCCGCCTGGGAATCGAAGTCGGCGGCGCTGAGGAGAGAGGCTCGTTTGGCAGGCGGCTTGGGCAGTGGCATGGAGGTGGTGGTCAGTGGTGCGGGGAAACAAAAAAGCCGCACAGTCGCCTGTGCGGCTTGTCTGGGATGCGAGGTTCTGAACGCTCAGGCATGAACTCGATTATGCACAACCCGGATGACGGTAATCACCCTGCTTTCTTAAGTGCCTTGACTTCCTTAAGGACCTCTTCGACGTGTCCCGCGACCTTCAGGCCGCGCCACTCGCCGCGCAGCACGCCGTGGGCGTCGATCAGAAAGGTACTGCGCTCGATGCCCTTGACCTTTTTGCCGTACATGATCTTGTTCTTGACGACGCCGAACATGTGGCAGAGCTTCTCCTCGGTGTCGGCGATCAGCTCGAACGGCAACTCAAGGTTCTGCTTGAACTTGTCGTGCGATGCCATGTTGTCGCGCGACACGCCGAACACCACGGCGCCGGCCTTGGTGAATTCCTTGTGGTGATCGCGGAACTGCATCGCTTCGGTGGTGCAGCCGGGGGTGTTGTCCTTGGGGTAGAAATACAGAACGACGATCTTGCCGCCATAGGCCGCGGGCGTGAACTTCACGCCGCCGGTTGCAAGCGCTTCAAATTCCGGAAGGGGTTTGTTGAGAGCTGGCGTCATGGAGTATTCTGTTTGGTTGCGCCCGGGAAGGCGTAGCCGAAGATTATAAACGCTGCGATCATGGCGGCCCGCTCGAGCACGACCTGCACCGCGCTAATCCGGGCGGTCCTCGAACAGCAGCGCCGCGATGACTGCACGCCCCTCGGCCAGCAGCACGTTGTAGGTGCGGCACGCGGCGGCCGTGTCCATCGTCTCCACGCCGATGCGTCGAGCGATCAGCGGCTTGAGCAACGACGGATGCGGGAAGCGGATTCGCGGCCCGCTGCCGAAGACCACAAGCTCGGGGGCCAGCGCGGCGATCGTTTCGAAATGCGCCTCAGTCAATGCTCCGAAATTCGCGACCGGCCACTCGCTAACGTTGCCCGAGGCAGGCACCAGCACGCTTGTGCGGTGCTCGACGCCATTGACGATCACGCCGTCGGGCCCGTGCCGGGCGATGGTGTTCTGTCCCTCGATGCGGTCGGCGTGAAGCTTCATGCGGTAAATTCTATGGTTTGGAGCGCAGCAATTCCTGTGGAGGTCTTTTGAAGCCCATCGTCAAGTCGAACAAGCTCGCTAGTGTGGCCTACGACATTCGTGGGCCCGTTCTCGACAAGGCCCGGGCGATGGAGGAAGAGGGCCACAAGATCATCAAGCTCAACATCGGCAACGTCGCCGCGTTTGGCCTCGAGCCGCCCGACGAGATCGTGCAGGACATGATCCGCAACATGCCGCACTCGGCTGGCTACACCGACAGCAAGGGGCTGTTTGCGCCGCGCAAGGCGGTGGTGCACTACACGCAGCAGAAGAACGTGGCCGGCGTGACCATCGACGACGTGTACCTCGGCAACGGCGCCTCCGAGCTGATCGCGATTGGCATGAACGCGCTGCTCAACGACGGCGACGAGGTGCTGATCCCCTCGCCCGACTACCCGCTCTACACCGCGGTTGTCGGCCTGTCGGGCGGCACGCCGGTGCACTACCGTTGCGACGAAGCCTCCGACTGGATGCCCGACATCGCCGACATGCGCGCGCGCATCACTGCGCGTACCAAGGCGCTGGTCGTGATCAACCCCAACAACCCGACCGGCGCACTGTACCCCGAGAGTGTGCTCAGCGAGATCGTGCAAGTCGCGCGCGAGCACGAACTGATCGTGTTCGCCGACGAGATATACGACAAGACGCTGTACGACGGCAACACGCACACCAGCATCGCCTCACTCGCCGACGACGTGCTGTTCGTCACCGTCAACGGCTTGTCGAAGAACTACCGCTCCTGCGGCTACCGCGCCGGTTGGATGGTGGTCTCGGGCGAGAAGCGCCACGCCCGCGACTACATCGAGGGTCTGAACATGCTGGCCTCGCTGCGCCTGTGTGCGAACACGCCCGGGCAGCTCGCAATCCAGACCGCGCTCGGCGGCTACCAAAGCATCAACGACCTGGTTGCCCCGGCCGGGCGACTGGGTCGCCAGCGCGAGTTGGCGTATCAGCTGCTCAGCGATATCCCGGGCGTAAGCGTCGTAAAGCCAAAAGCCGCGCTCTATATGTTTCCGCGGCTTGATCTGAAGATGTACCCGATCAAGGACGACCAGCAGTTCGCCTACGACCTGCTCGCCGAACAGAAGGTGCTGATCGTGCAAGGCACAGGCTTCAACTGGAACGCGCCGGATCACTTTCGCATCGTGTTCTTGCCCAACTCTGACGACCTGACCGAGGCGATCGGGCGCATCGCCAAGTTTCTCGAGCACTACCGCAAGCGTTCTTCACAATGAAGCCGATTCAAGTGGGCCTGATGGGCCTGGGTACCGTGGGCGCTGGCGTGTTCGAGGTGCTGCGTCGCAACCGCGAAGAGATTAGGCGCCGCGCGGGTCGCGGCATCGAACTGACGATGGTGTCGCGCCGTCAGATCGAGGCGGCACGGGCGCTGGTCGGCGACTCGGCCGTGGTCGTAGCCGACGCGCGCGAGATCATCGCGAACCCGGACATTGACATCGTGATCGAATTGATCGGAGGCACGGCAATAGCACGCGAACTCGTGCTCGAGGCGATCCATGCCGGCAAGCACGTCGTCACCGCCAACAAGGCCTTGCTGGCCGTGCACGGCACCGAGATCTTCGCCGCCGCGCGCGAGCACGGCGTGATGGTCGCGTTCGAGGCCGCGGTGGCTGGCGGCATTCCGATCATCAAGGCGCTGCGCGAGGGCCTGACCGCAAATCGCATCGAGTGGATCGCCGGCATCATCAACGGCACGACGAACTTCATCCTGTCGGAGATGCGCACGAAGGGCGCGGACTTCGCCGACGCGCTGAAAGAAGCGCAGCGCCTAGGCTATGCCGAGGCCGACCCGACCTTCGACATCGAAGGCGTGGATGCGGCTCACAAGGCCACGATCATGAGCGCGATCGCGTTCGGTATTCCCGTGCAATTCGACAAGGCCTATGTCGAAGGCGTCACCAAGCTCAACGCCGCCGACATACGCTACGCCGAGCAGCTCGGCTACCGCATCAAGCTGCTGGGCATCACGAAGCGTCGCGACGATGCTGGTGGGATCGAGCTGCGCGTGCACCCGACGCTGGTGCCGGCCAAGCGCCTGATCGCCAACGTCGAAGGCGCGATGAACGCGGTCGTCGTGCATGGCGACGCGGTCGGCACGACGCTGCACTACGGCAAGGGGGCGGGTGCCGAGCCGACCGCGTCGGCGGTGATCGCCGACTTGGTCGACATCACGCGGCTGCACACCGCCGATCCCGACCACCGCGTGCCGCACCTCGCGTTCCAGCCCGGCTCGCTGCACGACACGCGCATCCTGACCATCGACGAAGTGGTGACCTCGTTCTACCTTCGTCTGCAAGTGGCCGACCAAGCCGGCGTGCTCGCGCGCATCACCGGCATCCTGGCCGAGGGCAACATCTCGATCGACGCGTTGCTCCAGCGCGAGTCGGCCGAAGGCGAGGCGCAGACCGATGTGATCATCCTGACCCATGACACGGTCGAGGGCCGCATGAACACCGCGATCGCACAGATGCAGGCCCTGCCGACGGTGCTCGCGCCCATCGTGCGCATCCGGAAGGAAGAACTGAATTGAAATACATCAGCACGCGTGGCGACGCGACGCGAAGGTCGTTCTGCGAGATCCTGCTCGAAGGCCTGGCGCCGGACGGCGGCCTTTACCTGCCTGAGCAGTACCCGAAAGTCGGCGCTGAGACCCTGGCGAAGTGGCGCGGCCTGGCCTACCACGAACTCGCGTTCGAGATCCTCTCGCTTTATATCGACGACATCCCCGCGGCCGACCTGCGCGCGCTCGTCACCCAGACCTATACCATGCAGGTGTTCGGAACCCGGCAGATCGTGCCATTGCGTGCGCTCGAACCCGGCGTCTACCTCGAAGCCCTGTCGAACGGGCCGACGCTCGCGTTCAAGGACATGGCGATGCAGCTGCTCGGCAACCTGTTCGAATACGAGCTCGCGCGCCGCGGACAGACGCTCAACATCCTCGGCGCAACCTCCGGCGACACCGGCAGCGCCGCCGAGTACGCGATGCGCGGCAAGACTGGCGTCAACGTTTTCATGCTCTCGCCGTTCGGCCGGATGAGCCCGTTCCAGCAGGCGCAGATGTTCAGCCTGCTGGACGCGAACATCCACAACATCGCGATCGAGGGCGTGTTCGACGATTGCCAGGACATCGTCAAGGCGGTCTCCAACGATCTGGACTTCAAACGCAAGCACCGCATTGGCACCGTCAACTCGATCAACTGGGCGCGGCTGCTGGCGCAGGTCGTGTACTACTTCGCCGGCTACTTCCAGGCGACGACGAAAGACGACGAACAATTGACCTTCGCCGTGCCCACGGGCAACTTCGGTAACATCTGCGCCGGCCATGTAGCACGCATGATGGGTCTGCCGATCCGGCAGCTCGTGCTCGCGACGAACGAGAACAACGTGCTCGACGAGTTCTTCCAGACCGGCACTTACCGCGTGCGCGCGGCGGCCGAAACGCGCGAGACCTCGAGCCCGTCGATGGACATTTCCAAGGCCTCGAACTTCGAGCGCTTCGTGTTCGACCTGCTCGGACGCGATGCGGAGCGCACGCGCGAGCTGTTCAGGAGCGTCACGTTCACGATCACGCCGGCCGAGTTCGCGCGCATCCCCGGCTACGGCTTCGTCTCCGGCAGCAGCACGCACGCCGATCGCCTCGCGACGATCCGCGACACGTTTGCCCGCTTCGAGACGATCATCGATACGCACACCGCCGACGGCCTGAAAGTCGCGCGCGAGCACCTCACGGCCGGTGTGCCGACCATCGTGCTCGAGACCGCTCTGCCGGCCAAGTTCGCCGAGACGATCGTCGAAGCCCTCGGCCGGGAGCCGGAGCGGCCGGCGGCGATGCGCGGCATCGAATCCTTGCCGAAGCGCTGCGAAGTGATGGCCGCCGACGCCGCCGCCGTCAAGACCTTCATCGAGGCGCACGCCTGAGATGCTCGCGCTGGCCGACGCTCTGAGCCGCCTGCTCGGCGCGGTGGCGCCGCTCGCCGAGATCGAGACGCGCTCGACCTTCGATTCGCTCAGTCGCGTGTTGCGCCAGGACGTGCGCTCGGCGCTGGACGTGCCGCCGAAGGACAACACCTCCATGGACGGCTACGCGCTGCGCTGCGCCGACGTGCCTGCCGCAGGCGCGCTGCTGCCGGTGACACAGCGCATCCCTGCGGGCGCAGTCGGACAGCCGCTGCACCCCGGCAGCGCCGCACGCGTCTTCACCGGCGCGCAGGTTCCACCAGGTGCCGATGCCGTGGTGATGCAGGAGCAGTGCGAGGCCATCGGCGATGCTGTACGCGTGAACGCCGTGCCGCGTGAAGGGCAATGGATTCGCCGACGCGGCGAAGACGTGCGCAGCGACAGTGTCGTGCTGCCTTCGGGCACGCGCCTCACGCCGCAGGCCCTAGGCCTCGCCGCCACAGTGGGAGCGGCTACGCTGCAGGTCACGCGCCGCCCGCGCGTCGCATTGTTCTCGACCGGCGACGAGCTCGTGATGCCCGGCGAGCCGCTCAAGCCCGGAGCGATCTACAACTCGAACCGGTTCACCTTGCGAGCCGCGATCCAGGCGATGGGCTGCGAGTGCACCGACCTCGGCATCGTGCCCGACCAGCTTGATGCCACGCGCGATGCGTTGCGCCGTGCTGCTCAGGGCAACGACCTGATCGTCACGTCGGGCGGTGTCTCGGTTGGCGAGGAAGATCATCTGCGCCCTGCGGTGCAGCTGGAGGGTCGCATCGAGCTGTGGCAGATTGCGATCAAGCCGGGCAAGCCGCTTGCGTTCGGCGAAGTCAGGCGCGCCGATGGCCTGACCACGCACATCGTCGGCCTGCCGGGCAACCCGGTGTCGAGCTTCATCACTTTCTTGCTGATGGTGCGGCCGCTGCTGCTGCGCTTGCAGGGCGCCACGGTACTGACGCCTCAGCGCACCAGGATTCGCGCCGATTTCGACTGGCCTAGGGCGGACAAGCGGCGCGAGTTCCTGCGCGCCCGGCGCAACGACGCGGGTGGACTCGACCTGTTCCCGAACCAGAGCTCGGGTGTGCTGACCTCGGCAGTCTGGGGTGACGGCGTGATCGACAACCCAAGCGAGTGCACGATCGCGAAGGGTGACCTGGTTGAGTTCATCTCGTTCGCGGAGTGGCTGGCATGAAGCTCAGGCTGCACTATTTCGCATCGATCCGCGAGGCGCTGGGCGCGTTCGAAACCATTGACATCGCCGAAGGCGCGAGTGTCGGCGCGGTGCGCGACACGTTGATCGCCCGCGGCGGCGCTCACGCCACGGTGCTCGCGCGCGGCCGCGTCTTGCGCAGTGCGCTCGATCAGGTGCTGTGCGACGAAAGCGCGGTCGTGGCCGATGGAAGCGAGCTCGCGTTCTTCCCGCCGGTCACCGGTGGCTGACTTGAGCAGTGCGCGCGTCACCGTGCAGACTGCCGACTTCGACCTCGCCGCCGAAGTTGCCGCGCTGCGTTCTGGCGATTCGAGCGTCGGGGCGGTCGCCGCGTTTATTGGTACCGTGCGCGACCGCAACGACGGGCAGGGCGTGAGTTCGATGGAGCTGGAGCACTACCCCGGCATGACCGAACGTGCCATCGAGGCGATGATCGACGAGGCCATGCAGCGCTTCGGCGTTCGAGGCGCGCGCGTGATCCACCGCGTCGGTCTGCTGCAACCGCAAGACCAGATCATGATGGTCGCGATCACGTCGGCGCACCGCGGTGCGGCGTTCCAGGCCTGCGAGTTCCTGATGGACTACCTGAAGACCCAGGCGCCGTTCTGGAAGAAAGAGTGGACGCCCGATGGCGCGCGCTGGGTCGATGCGCGCAGCAGCGACGACGCGGCCGTCGCGCGCTGGGGCATCACCGTGCCGAATGCGCCTGCGGCCCGGCCCGAAGAGAACGAGGCATGACCCCGGCATTGCTCTTGGTGCAGGTTCTTGCAATCTCGGTCGGCGCCGCGCTCGGCGCCCTGGCGCGTTGGGCTGCGGGGCTTTGGCTAAACACGGTGTGGGCCGGCTTCCCGCTCGGCACGCTTTTCGTCAATTGCGTCGGTGGCCTGCTGATCGGCATGGCCTTGTTCTGGTTCGAAAAGACGCCCAACGAGATGCTGCGGCTGTTGATCGTCACCGGCTTTCTGGGCGGGCTGACGACGTTCTCGTCGTTCTCCGTCGAGTCGCTCATCCTGCTGCAACGGGGCCACTGGGCGATGGCCGCGGTGCACACGCTGGCGCACCTGCTGGGATCGCTGGCGTGCGCCGGATTCGGATTCTGGGTGCTGAGCGCGCTGCTTGATTGAGCGCAAACCCGGCGTGCGCGCGCGGGTTGAATATTCGGCGGGTTGCCCCATGTCTGACGCAACCGAAGGATCTTCCTCATGCGAATCGACAAGTTCACCACCAAGTTCCAGGAAGCGCTGGCCGACGCCCAGAGTCTGGCCGTGACGCGCGACAACCCGTACATCGAGCCGGTGCATCTGCTGCTAGCGATGCTGGCTCAGGCCGATGGCCCGAAGGCCCTGCTCGACCGCGCCGGCACCAACACCGCCGCGCTGCGCCTTGGGCTCGATGCGCTGCTCACTGGGTTGCCACAGGTGCAGGGCAGCGGCCAGGTCGTGCAGGCGGGGCGCGATCTCGCCTCGCTGTTGCAGGCGGCCGAGAAGGAGGCCGACAAGCGCGGCGACCAGTTTGTCGCGAGCGAAATGTTCCTGCTCGCCGTTGCCGATGCGAAATCCGACCTCGGCGGCATCGTGCGAGGCCACGGCCTCACACGCAAGGCGTTGGCGACCGCGATCGATGCGGTGCGCGGCGGCCAGCCGGTCGACAGCGCCGACTCGGAAGGCCAGCGCGAGGCGCTGAAGAAATACACGCTCGACCTGACCGAACGCGCTCGCCAGGGCAAGCTCGATCCGGTCATCGGCCGCGACGACGAGATCCGCCGTGCGATCCAGGTGCTGTCGCGCCGCACCAAGAACAACCCGGTGCTGATCGGCGAACCGGGCGTGGGCAAGACCGCCATCGTCGAAGGCCTGGCGCAGCGCATCGTTGCAGGCGAGGTGCCCGATTCGCTCAAGAGCAAGCGTGTGCTGGTGCTGGACATGGCACTGCTACTGGCCGGTGCGAAATTCCGCGGCGAGTTCGAGGAGCGTCTCAAGAGCGTGCTGAAGGAAGTGGCGCAGGACGAAGGCCAGACGATTGTCTTCATCGACGAGCTGCACACGATGGTCGGCGCAGGCAAGGCCGAGGGCGCAATCGATGCGGGCAACATGCTCAAGCCGGCCTTGGCGCGCGGTGAGCTGCACTGCATCGGCGCGACGACGCTGAACGAGTACCGCAAGTACATCGAGAAGGACGCGGCGCTGGAGCGGCGCTTCCAGAAGATTCTCGTCGGCGAGCCGTCGGTGGAGGCGACGATCGCGATCTTGCGTGGGCTGCAGGAGAAGTACGAGGTGCACCACAAGGTGCAGATCACCGACCCGGCGATCGTCGCCGCGGCCGAATTGAGTCACCGCTACATCACCGACCGCTTTTTGCCCGACAAGGCGATCGATCTGATCGACGAGGCCGCGGCCAAAGTCAAGATCGAGATGGATTCCAAGCCCGAGGTGATGGACAAGCTCGATCGCCGGCTGATCCAGTTGCAGATCGAGCGCGAAGCGGTTCGCCGCGAGAAGGACGAAGCCTCGAAGAAGCGCTTTGACCTGATCGAGGTCGAGATCACCAAGCTGCAACGCGAGGCTGCCGATCTGGACGAGGTCTGGAAGGCAGAGAAGGCTGCTGCTCAGGGCTCGGCGCACGTGATGGAAGAGATCGATCGCATGCGCACGCAGATCGAGGAGTTCAAGCGCAAGGGTGATTTCAACAAGGTCGCAGAGCTGCAGTACGGCAAGCTGCCCGAGCTCGAGAAGACGCTGAAAGACACGCAGGCCAAGGAGACGAAGAAGGGTACCGCGAAGGGCAAGCCGCAGCTGCTGCGCACGATGGTCGGCGCCGAGGAAATCGCCGAAGTCGTCGCGCGCGCTACGGGCATCCCGGTGTCCAAGCTGCTGCAGGGCGAGCGCGACAAGCTGCTGCAAATGGAAGCGAAACTGCACGAGCGGGTCGTCGGCCAGGACGAAGCCATCACGGCGGTCGCGAATGCGATCCGGCGCTCGCGCTCGGGTCTGTCAGACCCGAACCGTCCGACCGGTTCGTTCCTGTTCCTCGGCCCCACCGGCGTCGGCAAGACCGAGCTGTGCAAGGCGCTGGCGGGTTTCCTGTTCGACAGCGAGGATCACTTGATCCGCCTCGACATGAGCGAGTTCATGGAGAAGCATTCGGTGAGTCGCCTGATCGGCGCGCCGCCAGGCTACGTGGGCTATGACGAAGGCGGCTACCTGACCGAAGCAGTGCGACGCAAGCCCTACAGCGTGCTGCTTCTCGACGAGGTCGAGAAGGCGCACCCGGATGTGTTCAACGTGCTTCTGCAGGTGCTCGACGACGGGCGCCTCACCGATTCGAAGGGGCGCATGGTAAATTTCAAGAACACGATCATCATCATGACGTCGAATCTCGGGTCGCAGTTCATTCAGGAACGCATCGAGCAGCTCAATAGCGACGAAGAATGGGGCGATATGGTCGGAGAGCTGCGCGCACAGATGTACGCCCTGCTTCGCCAGGCGATACGGCCCGAATTCCTGAACCGCATTGACGACATCATTCTCTTCAAGCCGTTGACAGTCGAGGATATCAAGAAGGTCGTCGACCTGCAGCTGTATCGTGTGTCGGCGCTGCTCGCGCAGAAAGAGATGTCCCTCGTCGTGTCTGAAGATGCGAAGGACTGGCTCGTGCGTCTCGGCTACGATCCGAGTTTCGGCGCGCGGCCGCTCAAGCGCGTCATACAGAAGCACGTCGTGAATGCGCTGTCGGAGAAGATCCTCGCCGGCGAGTTCGTCGATGGCGACGCTATCGAAATCGGCGTCGAGCGCGAAGGTGCGCTCAGTTTCCGCAAGGCGGACGTGAAGATTGGCACACCCGATAAATAAAGTCAGTCTCGGGGAGCAGAGCGACCGAAGAAACTCAACACGTGTGAACAACAAGCGTTGAGATTCTTCGCTGCTACCCGAATGATTTTAAATTG
>JANYBE010000350.1 GCA_025360945.1 Rhizobacter sp.
CGCGCCTTCAACAAGGGTGCGCTGGCGATCCTGAAGGTCGATGGCGCCGAGGACAAGGCGATCTACTCCGGCAAGGAACTCGACTCGGTCTACCTTGGCGACCGGGCCGGCCCGAATCTGAACGCTGTTACGAAGGCCACGGCCTCGTCGGCAAGCGGTACGCTGACCCTGCAGGAGCAGGTTCACGCGGGCCAAGAGCTGTTCGCGGGCACCTGCTCAGTCTGCCACCAGGCCAACGGCGTGGGCCTGGCCGGGGTGTTCCCGCCGCTGGCGAAATCGGACTATCTCGCTGCCGACCCGAAGCGTGCCATGGACATCGTGCTGCGCGGCCTGAGCGGCCAGCTCAAGGTCAACGGCGCCGAGTACGACTCGGTGATGCCGCCGATGAACCAGCTCAATGACGATGCGATTGCCAACATTCTGACCTACGTGCTTAACAGCTGGGACAACCCGGGCGGCCGCATCTCGACCGAGGACGTGAAGAAGGCTCGCGTCACCGCGGCGCCAGCCGCAGCCCTGGCGCATTGAGATGAACGTCGCGCGCGCAGTCGGCATCGGCTTGCTGACGATGTGCGGGTTCGCGCTCGGTACCGAGTACGTGCCGATGCCGGGTGGTCGCTTCGAGAGCGTGCTGCCTCAGGGCGCGGTACCGACCGCGGCGGTGGCAGTCGACATAGCGCCGTTCGCGTTGCGCGCGATGCCGGTCGCGGCGAGCGAGTACCTCGCGTTCGTGCGCGCGCACCCCGGGTGGCAGCGCACGCAGGTGCCCGCCGTGTTCGCCGACAAGCGCTATCTGATCGACTGGCGATCGACCTCGCAACTCGCCGACGACGATTCGGCCATGCGGCCCCAGACCAATGTCAGCTGGTTTGCGGCCAAGGCCTTTTGCGAGAGCGAAGGCGCGCGGCTGCCGACCTGGCTCGAATGGGAGTACGCCGCGTCTGCCGACGAGACCCTGCGCGACGCGCGTGCCGATCCGGCCTGGCGACGCCGCATCCTTGCGTGGTACGAGCGGCCCACCGCGGCCGTACTACCGGCCGTCGGTGGTCCACCCAATGCCTACGGCGTGCGCGATCTGCACGGTCTCGTGTGGGAGTGGGTCGAGGACTTCAACGCCTTGTTCATCGCCGGCGACAGTCGCACGCAAGGCGACCCCGACACCCTGAAGTTCTGCGGTGCCGGCGCGATCAGCGTCGTCGACCGCGACAGCTACGCGGTGCTGATGCGCATTGCGCTGCTGTCGTCGCTGGGTGCCGCCGACACGACCAGCAACTTGGGCTTTCGATGTGCCCGACCTCTTGAAGGAGCAAAACCATGACCACCCCAAACATTTCGCGCCGCGACGCGCTGCTGGCGTTCGCCGCCACCGCGTTCCTGCCGATCGTGGCGCGGGCCGCGGCGAGTGGCGAACTGCCGGGCAACTCGATCTACCAATTCAGGCCGCCGCTGACCGACCAGGACGGCCATGCGTTTGACATCGCCTCGCTGCGCGGCAGTCCGGTGCTCGTCAGCATGTTCTACAGCTCGTGCGAGATGGTGTGCCCGATGATCTTCGAGACCATCCAGCTCACGGTGAAGGCCTTGCCGGGTGCCGAGCGCGAGCGGGTGAGGGTGCTGATGGTCAGCTTCGATCCGACACGAGACAGCGTTGCCGTGCTGAAGGAGAATGCCGAGGCCCATGGCTGCGACGCGCGCTGGACGCTGGCGCGCACTGACGAGAGCAGCGCGCGCAAGGTTGCGGCCTTGCTCGGTGTGCAGTACCGGCGCCTCGCGAGCGGCGAATTCAACCACTCGAGCAAGATCGAATTGCTCGACGCCGACGGTCGCATCGCGGCACGCACCGGCATGCTCGCGGCCGTTGACCCAGCGCTTCTGAAGGCATTGCGCGCGGCGATTCCGGCGCATGGCTGACGCGCGCGGCTAGGCACGCGACTTGCGGACCATCGTGACGAAGTCATCGATGGCCGGAACGCCCGCCAACAAGACCAGCATGAGAGCCAGCGGAATCGTCAGCGAGTAGCCCACGAACCTGAAGCCGAGTGCGCCCAACACGCCGCCCGCGAAGAACGACGCAACCAACGTGACGAGCACCCGCAGCCGCGCACGGTTGGCGCGCACCTCGGGTTGCCGGGCCGGAGAGGATCGATTCCAGTACATGAGCTTGCCGAGCTCGATGCCGATGTCCGTCACGACACCCGTGACGTGAGTGGTGCGAATCTCCGCATTCGAAAGCTTCGATATCACGGCGTTTTGCAGCCCCATCATGAAGCAGAGCAGCATGACCGTAACTGGGATGAAAAGGCCTTCGATCGCAGACAGGCGGGTGCCGAGCACACCGAAGCACAGCAGCAGCCCCGCCTCCAGCAGCAGCGGCAGCGCGTATTCGCTGTGCAGCTGCCGGCGTCGGCTGTAGTTGACCATGATGGCCGACGTCGCTGCGCCAGCAAGAAACGACAGCAAGCCGCCCAGTCCCGCGAGCACCGGGCCGAGGTCGCCGAGCGCGAGGTTGTCGGCCATCGAAGAGACGATCCCGGTCATGTGCGAGGTGTACTGCTTCACTGCGAGGAACGCGCCCGCGTTGGTAGCACCGGCCACGAAGGCCAGAACGAACCCGAGGTGCCGATTGCTCTCCACCGTGCGCTCTCGGCTCGTGAGGCGACGGACGTAGTCAATGGGCATGATCGATCACCGTAAGGACAGAAAGCCGAGCGGGTTCTTCGTGAGCGCCACCGAGACGATCCAGCCGAAGGTGGCAAGCGCTGCAACCCACGCCGCCGCGCGTACCGTGCGCTGTCGGCCCGGATTCAGCGCTACCGTGCCGAGACCGATATAGACCAGCAGGCCCACAATCTTGGACATCAACCAGGGCGCGGCCATCGGCGTGAGCCGCAGCATCCACGCCAGCGTCAGCGCCGACAGC
>JANYBE010000378.1 GCA_025360945.1 Rhizobacter sp.
TGGCGCACCTGCTCCTCCCTGAACCCGCGCGTCGTCATCGCCGGCGTGCCCAGGCGGATTCCGCTCGTGACCATCGGCTTTTGAGGGTCGTTTGGAATGCCGTTCTTGTTGCAGGTCATGTGTGCCGCGCCGAGCAGGTTCTCGGCTTCCTTGCCGGTCAAGCCCTTCGGGCGCAGATCGACCAGCATCACGTGCGACTCGGTGCGGCCGCTGACGATGCGCAGGCCGCGCTCGGTCAGTGTGTCGGCGAGCACGACGGCATTCTTCACGACCTGCTGCTGGTAGAGCTTGAACTCAGGCGAGAGCGCCTCCTTGAACGCGACCGCCTTGGCGGCGATCACGTGCATCAGTGGCCCGCCCTGAATGCCGGGGAAGATCGCGCTGTTGATCTTCTTTGCGATCGCCTCGTCGCGCATGAGCACGATGCCGCCGCGCGGGCCGCGCAAGCTCTTGTGGGTGGTCGAGGTGACCACGTCGGCGTGTGGCACGGGGTTCGGGTAGACGCCCGCGGCGATCAGCCCGGCATAGTGCGCCATGTCGACCATGAAGTAGGCGCCGATATCTTTGGCCACCTTCGCGAAGCGCGCGAAGTCGATGCGCAGGCTGTAGGCCGAGGCGCCGGCGATGATCAGCTTGGGCTTGTGTTCGTGGGCTAGGCGCTGCATCGCGTCGTAGTCGATGGACTCGTCCGCGGTCAGGCCGTAGCTCACGACCTTGAACCATTTACCGCTCATATTTAGCGGCATGCCGTGTGTGAGGTGGCCGCCTTCGGCCAGGCTCATGCCCATGATGGTGTCACCGGGTTGCAGCAGGCCGAAGAAGACCGACTGGTTCGCCTGTGAGCCGGAGTTCGCCTGCACGTTGGCGTACTCGGCGCCAAACAGCTGCTTCAGGCGATCGATCGCGAGCTGCTCGACCATGTCGACGTATTCGCAGCCGCCGTAGTAACGCTTGCCGGGGTAGCCCTCGGCGTACTTGTTGGTGAGCTGCGTGCCTTGCGCCGCCATCACGGCTGGCGAGGCGTAGTTCTCGGAGGCGATCAGCTCGATGTGGTCTTCCTGGCGCTGGTTCTCGCGTTGGATGACGGACCACAGATCGGGGTCGACGTTGGCAATGGTGGATTGGGCGCGGTCAAACATGGTCGGCAGTCCTGGTGTCAGCGGAGTCCCCGAGGCTTTCACGGCATGCGTGTCGCACACCACCACGAGGCTGCCCAGGCGAACGGCTGAACAGGACTTGCCAAGGCAAGTCCCGACCGCGCTTCCCGGTGGTAAGCCACCTCAGGCCCCAAGCTCAGTGAAGAGAAAGGGCCGCATCGCCAGTTGCGCAGCTCCGCCAGTGTAGCGGAGCCGAGGCGAACAACGCGGATTCAGCGCAGCATCGCCACTTGCTCGGGCGGGTGGCTTGCCTCGGTCGCAGCGGGGCTGGCATCGGGCTTGGCCGATGCAGGTGCGGCATTGTTTGTCATGCTCGCTCGCGTCGGCACGGACTTGCCGCTGGCAACGAGCCGCAGTGCACTCTGCTCGCTCAGCACCTTGCCGGCGTAACCGCCATCGTCGGCCTGGTTGCCGGCGCCGACATAGAACCGAAGCCCGGCCTCAAGGCTGCCGGCTCGGGCGATGCACTCTTTCAGCACCTGCACGCCGACACGCAGATTTGTCACCGGGTCAAACGCCGCGTGGTTGCCACCGAAGGCTTCGTACTTATCGTTGTGCACCTTGGTCATGACCTGCATCAGTCCCTGCGCGCCTACCGCGCTTTGTGCAAACGGGTTGAAGCTGGACTCGACGGCCATGATCGCGAGAATCAGCGTCGGGTCAAGGTTGGCCTTCTGGCCCACGCTCCAGGCTTCTTGCACCAGGCGGCTCACGGGCTCGGGCGCGACCTTGTAGCGGTGCGCCAGCCACTGCGCCACAGCGGCCTGCTGGCGACTCAGCTCTTTAGGGTCGGATGCGGTGGCGCGCGCAATGGCGTCGGGCTCGCTCAGCTCGGCGGCGAGCAGGTCGGCCGGCAAGGCGGGTAGCTCACGCGCGTCCTGGCGGGCCTGCAGCCATCCCAACGTCCACGCTTCCGCCTCATGACGGACGTCCGCACGGCCTGCAGCGAACAACAGCACGGCGGCCAGCATCAGACCGATCAAGGCCAGCGTGTTGTGGCTCACCTCGAGCAGGCCATGGCCCATATCTCGCAGAAATACCGCGACCGACTGGACCGAGGCGGTGCGCGCTCGGCTCGCCGCCGAAATTAACGGGCTGAAAACCATCTTGTCACTCCTTCACCCACCTACTCGTTCGTCAAGCGCCGGCCTCAAGCGGCCCGGCGCCCCGGAGGCGGCGGCGATAATTGCTGGCTGAGGCGCCGGCCACAGATGTCGAAAGGGCACACGGCGATCAGCCCGGAAATCGACAGGTGTTACACGTTAAGCCCAACGACGCGCTACCCAAGGGTTATCCCTATCGACCCAGAGAGAGTCGAAATCTAACAACTGTCTTCATAACCAGTCAAGACTATCAAACTAGATTGAAATGACTAAAAAGTATGAAATATCGCGACCTGCGTGACTTTATGGGTGGGCTGGAGAAGGTCGGCGAGCTGCGCCGGGTCGCAGAGCCAGTGTCGGCGCGGCTCGAGATGACAGCGGTCAGTGACTTCGTTTTGCGCGCCGGTGGGCCGGCCTTGTGGTTTGAGAACCCCGCCGGTTACAAAATTTCGGCATTGACAAACCTCTTCGGGACACCAAAGCGGGTCGCGCTGGGGATGGGCGCAGCCGATCCGGGGGAGTTGCGCGATGTCGGTCGGTTGCTCGCCAGCCTCAAGGAGCCCGAGCCGCCCAGGGGTCTGAAGGACGTCGGCAAGCTATTGCAGATGGCCAAGTCGCTATGGGACATGAAACCTGCGAACGTGCGAAGGCCGGCTTGCCAAGAGGTGGTGACCGAAGGGCCGGACGTGGATCTCGGCTCGCTCCCGGTGCAGACCTGCTGGCCCGAGGACGCCGGCCCGCTGATCACCTGGGGCCTCGTCATCACACGCGGGCCGCAGGGCTCACCGAGCGCGCGTCTTCGGCAGAATCTGGGCATCTACCGTCAGCAGGTGATTGCGCGCAACCAGGTGATCATGCGCTGGCTGGCCCACCGCGGCGGGGCGCTGGACTTTCGCGCCTTCGCGCTCGTCAAGCCAGGCCAGCCATTTCCGATCGCGGTGGCGCTGGGCGCCGATCCGGCAACCATTCTCGGCGCCGTTACCCCAGTGCCCGATACCTTGTCGGAATACCAGTTCGCGGGGCTGCTCCGCGGCAGCCCCACCGAGCTGGCCGACTCGGGGGTGGGCGATTCGGGTGTGATGCTGCAAGTGCCGGCGAGCGCGGAGATCGTGCTCGAGGGCCACATTCCCGTGGCAGCCAAGGGCTTCGCCGGCGTTAGCGAACACGGCGTGCGGCTCAAGGAGATCGGCGGCTACTTGCATGCCCTAGAAGGTCCGTTCGGCGACCACACGGGCTACTACAACGAGCAGGACTGGTTTCCCGTGTTCGAGATCGGCCGCCTGACGCACCGCCGCGAACCAATCTACCACTCCACCTACACCGGCAAGCCGCCCGACGAGCCGGCGATTCTCGGCGTGGCGCTCAACGAGGTGTTCGTACCGATCCTGCAAAAGCAGTTCCCGGAGGTCGTCGACTTTTATCTGCCGCCGGAGGGGTGCAGCTATCGGATGGCGATCGTCAGCATCAGGAAGAGCTACCCGGGCCACGCCAAGCGACTGATGTTCGGCATTTGGAGCTTCTTGCGCCAGTTCATGTACACCAAGTTCATCGTCGTGGTCGACGACGATGTCGACATCCGCGACTGGAGGGAAGTGGTTTGGGCCGTCACCACCCGGATGGACCCGGTGCGCGATACGACCATGGTCGAGAACACGCCCATCGACTACCTCGATTTCGCCTCACCTGTGAGCGGCCTCGGCGGCAAGATGGGACTGGATGCGACGAACAAGTGGCCGGGTGAGACGGCGCGCGAGTGGGGTCGACCGATCCGCATGGACGCAAGCGTCGAGCAGCGCGTACAGGATCTGCTGAATGCGATCATGAAACCCGCTGCATGACAAGAGGGCAGGCGATAGTTCGCGGCGCTTGAAGGCGCGATGCGCGTGGCCTAAGTTTGTAGTGCCTGCATGCAGGCACCTCAAGCGGCGCAGTCACTGCGCCGAAGGAGCCCCGGACCTCATTCCTCTGGAGCCCCAAATGGTGGCGAGAGCCACCCGCCCCTCTGATTGAAAGGTCAGGGGGGTTTGTCTTTTAAGACACGCATCGCATTGCGTGGACGCACTCGGCGCCGAACTGTTCGAGCCGCGTTGTTGCTCGCGCCGCCGGTGGTGGTGTGCAAAATCCGCGCACGGCGCGCCGTGCGCGCGGGCATCTCACCATGCCCGGTGAGTTCTGCTCAGCGCCCTGTCGGCTTGCCAAGCGCGGCCTTCGCTGCGGTAGCGAAGATGTACAGCGGCGTGGCTTGGAACAACTCGCGCAGCAGCGAGGTGGGGGCCGTAGCGGCAAGCGGCTTGAAAGCGACTGAGGTGTAGGTCGTGTTCGACATGACGGGTCCTGGGTGTGTTGAAAATCTCTTGAGACGAGATTCTAGGGTTTACCCTCGATATGTCAAGGGTTAACCCGTTATCGGCACATTGACCTGGATCATTGACAGAAATCTTCTCATCTGAAGCGAACAAACTGTTCTGCGATGCGTATGCGGCATTTGGAGACGGTGAATCCACACTCACGAACGTGGACGTTTGGCCGCTGCGGGAAGAGAGTGGTCACTTCGTCATCTGCGCGCCTGGCCCGACGTCTGCGGGCATGAGGTCACCCTGGTCCCGAAGGGGCGTCGATGAGTGCCCGCGACGGGCTGACCCGCGAACTCACCACGCTGGCGATGACACGCGAGCCGTCCCTCGCCTTGTGCAAGACCTACCTGATCGGCTCGCCCCTCGATTCACCAAGGCCATGTGCCTGTGTTGGCCGGCGCTTGGCCTGCACAACCTGCGCTGCGGGCAGGGCATGGCGCAAGCCTCGGTTGTCGCCATCCGTGGCCGTGTTGGCGAGCGGCGCAGGTGCAGGTCGTGTCAACGTGGCGCGAGACCGCCCTGGACGCGCAGGCGCGACCCGCAAGCCGCGCATGTCTGCGCATGAGGGCTTACCCGAGTCGTTGACCAAGGTCAAGAGAATCTGCGTCGAAAAGTCTGACAGTGGCCTCACTCCCGCAGCGCACTGGCTCTGCGGGACGCGTGCAGAGAACCTTGCCGAGCTGCACGTGCCGAGTTTGACAACCCGTCGAAGACTGGCCGTGCGACTCATTTGGTCAAGCGCCCTGTCTCGATTCAAGCCTGGTTCACGCATCGCGCCCGACGCCGTATCGGGACGTGCGCAGCCAGTCCGCAGAACAGTCAGGAGACTTCAATGAATCGACCACTTGCCGCTACCGCCGACAACATCGGAAGCGCGCCGACCGCAGCGGTCCAGAGCCCGTACTACCGCTGGGGCCAGCTCATCATGGGCATCGTCTGCATGGCGATGATCGCCAACCTGCAGTACGGCTGGACGTTGTTTGTCAACCCGATCGCCGAGAGACACGGCTGGAGTCGCGCCGCGATCCAGGTGGCGTTCACGATCTTCGTGCTCACCGAAACCTGGTTGGTGCCGATCGAGGGCTATCTGGTGGACAAGTTCGGCCCGCGCCCGGTCGTGCTCGTCGGTGGCCTGCTGTGCGGCCTGGGCTGGGTGATGAATTCGTATGCCGACTCGCTGACCTTGCTCTACATCGCGGCGGCGGTAGGTGGTGTCGGCGCCGGTGCGGTGTACGGCACCTGCGTCGGCAACGCGTTGAAGTGGTTCCCGGATCGGCGCGGTCTGGCTGCCGGCCTCACGGCTGCCGGCTTCGGCGCGGGCTCCGCGCTCACCATCATTCCGATCTCGGCCTTCATCAAGTCGAGCGGCTACGAGGCGGCGTTCTTCTACTTCGGCATTGGCCAGGGCCTGGTCGTGTTCCTGCTCTCGTGGTTCCTGAGCAGGGCGCCCGAGCACAAGGAGAGGACCAGCATCTCGTCGATCAACGTGCAACAAACCAAGCGCGACTACAGCCCGGCCGAAGTGCTGCGCAAGCCGGTGTTCTGGGTTATGTACTTCATGTTCGTGTTGGTTGCCGCCGGTGGCCTGATGGCGACCGCGCAGCTCGGCCCGATCGCGAAGGACTTCAAGATTGGCGACATTCCGGTCAACATCATGGGCTTGGTGCTGCCGGCGTTGACCTTTGCGCTCGCCATCGACCGCGTGCTCAACGGGTTGACGCGGCCGTTCTTCGGCTGGGTCTCGGACCAGATCGGTCGCGAACAGACAATGTTCATCGCGTTTGCGCTCGAGGCGATCGGCATCCTGCTGCTCTACAACTTCGGCCAGAACCCGGTCGCGTTCGTGATTCTGACCGGCATGGTGTTCTTCGCCTGGGGCGAAATCTACAGCCTGTTCCCGTCGACCTGCGCCGACACCTTCGGCTCCAAGTTTGCGGCGTCCAACGCCGGCCTCCTATACACGGCCAAGGGCACGGCTTCATTGCTGGTACCGCTGTCGAGCGTGCTGGCCGCCGCCACCGGCAGCTGGCACACGGTGTTCATCGTCGCCAGCGTGATGAACGCGGTCGCTGCGCTGATGGCGTGGTTCGTGCTGAAGCCCATGCGCAAGGCGCACATTGCCCGGCAGGACTGAAATGACAGCCCCAGCGGCCGCCGAGTACGGCGTCCGGCCCCACGAGGGGGTGCGGGCCTGCTCGGGGCGGCCCGGCGCTCTACCCGCTAGATCTTCCCGCGTTGGCGCAGCCGGCTCAGCGTCTCTGCCGAAAGATTGAGATGCGACGCCAGCTGCTTTTGCGGAATGCGGTCCACCAGATCGGGCCGCTTTCGCAGGAAGCGATGCACGCGCCCGGGCGCGTCGAGCAAGTGCAGCGTGATGGTGTGGCCCATGACCTCGGTCATGAGCCGCATCACGCTCTCTTCGAACAGATGCTTGGTCGTCGGGTGCCGGTCCAAAAACGCCACCCACTGCGGCAGCGGCAGGCGCGCCACACGCGCTTTGGTCACGCACACGATGCCGTAAGGCGTGGGCGTACCCATGCGAAACGCGGCGTAGCTCGTCTCCATGTCGCCCTCTGCAGCGAAGCGCAGGATCATTTCCTTGCCCTCGGCGTTCGAGACCACGCGCTTGAGCACGCCGTCGAGAATGAAGTACTGCTCCATCTCGCGCACGCCCTGGTGCAGCAAGAAGTCGCCCTTGTTGCCTTCGACGACCAGGAGGTGGGCCTCCAGCTCGGCCCTATCTACATCGCTCAGGTCCTTCAGGACCTCGTTCTGCTTGAGCTGGACGCGGATGACGTTTCGTTCGGGGTGGCTCGCAACTGGTATCACGGTGAGTGCTTCGGGTTTCCCCTGCGTTCTAGTTTTTCGAAAGTTGACCGGAGTCAACGGCCAAAAGTGGGCCGTCGAATGATAGTCCCCACACGCGCTCGACACTTGGCGCGACACCGGTAGCCACGAGGTTGCCAGCGCATTCGATCGCGCGCAGACGAACACCCAGGAGACAGATATGTCCGCAGTCCTCAAGACCTCATTGGCCACGACCTCGGCTGGCGCCGGCGTCGCGCCCATTCAAGAACTGACCGATGGTTTCCATCTGGTCATCGATGCGCTGAAACTGAACGACATTGACACCATCTTCGGTCTGCCGGGCATCCCGGTCACCGACCTGTGCCGGATGGCGCAAGCCGAAGGCATGCGCGTCATTTCGTTCCGCCACGAGCAGCACGCCGGCAACGCCGCCGCCGCGGCCGGCTTCCTGACGCAAAAGCCTGGCATCTGCCTGACGGTGTCGGCGCCGGGCTTCCTCAACGGACTGACCGCGCTGGCCAATGCCACGACCAACTGCTTCCCGATGATCCTGATCAGCGGCTCGAGCGAGCGCGAGATCGTCGACCTGCAGCAGGGCGACTACGAAGAGATGGACCAGCTCGCGATCGCCAAGCCACTGTGCAAGGCGGCCTTCCGCGTGCTGCACGCCGAGGACATCGGCGTCGGCGTCGCGCGCGCGATCCGCGCGGCCCTGTCCGGCCGTCCTGGCGGCGTCTACCTCGACCTGCCGGCCAAGCTGTTCGCGCAGACGATGGACGCTGCGGCTGGCAAGAAGTCGTTGATCAAGGTCGTCGACCCGGCGCCGCGCCAGATCCCCGCGCCCGATGCGGTCAAGCGCGCGCTCGATCTGCTGAAGAGCGCGAAGCGTCCGGTGATCCTGCTCGGCAAGGGCGCGGCCTACGCGCAGGCCGACGCCGACATCCGTGCGCTGGTCGAGAGGACCGGCATCCCGTACCTGCCTATGTCGATGGCCAAGGGCCTGCTGCCCGACACACACCTGCAGTCGGCCGCGGCCGCGCGCTCGTACGTGCTGGCAGAGGCCGACGTCGTGCTGCTCGTCGGTGCGCGTCTGAACTGGCTACTGTCGCACGGCAAGGGCAAGACCTGGGGCACCGACAAGGGCTCCAAGCAGTTCATCCAGATCGACATCTCGCCGACTGAGATCGACAGCAACGTTGCGATCGCCGCACCGCTGATCGGCGACATCGGCTCCTGCGTCGCTGCGCTGCTGGCCGGCATCGACGCGAACTGGCCGAAGGCGCCCGCCGACTGGACCGGTGCGATCGCCGAACGCAAGGACAAAAACCTCTCGAAGATGGCCGTGACGCTGGCTGCCCGGCCTTCGCCGATGAGCTTCCAGAGCGCGCTCAGCGTGATCCGCGATCAGGTCAAGGCGCGCCCCGACGCCATAATCGTCAACGAAGGCGCGAACACGCTGGACTTCGCACGCAGCATCGTCGACATGTACGAGCCGCGAAAACGGTTGGACGTCGGCACCTGGGGGATCATGGGCATCGGCATGGGCTTCGCAGTCGCCGCGGCGGTCGTCACCGGCAAGCCGGTGATCGCGGTGGAAGGCGACAGCGCCTTCGGTTTCAGCGGCATGGAAGTCGAAACCATCTGCCGCTACGAGCTGCCGATCTGCGTCGTCGTCTTCAACAACAACGGCGTCTACCGCGGTACAGACATCAATCCATCCGGCACCAAGGACGTCGCGCCGACCGTGTTCGTGAAGAACGCGCGCTACGACAAGCTGATGGAGGCGTTCGGCGGCGTCGGCGTTCATGCCACGACAACCGACGAGCTGCAAAAAGCGTTGAGCGAAGCGGTCGCTTCGGGCCGGCCGACGCTCATCAACGCCATGATCGACGAAGGCGCCGGCACCGAGAGCGGCCGCATCGGCAATCTGAATCCGCAAAGCGCTGTCAAGAAGTGATCTGCACGGAACACCGCAGAGCAAAATTTCCCGCCAACCCAGGAGCACTCATATGAGCACCAAACCACTCGAAGGCATCAAGATCATCGACTTCACGCACGTCCAGGCGGGCCCCGCGTGCACGCAACTGCTGGCCTGGTTCGGGGCGGACGTGATTAAGGTCGAGCGCCCCGGCTCCGGCGACGTGACGCGCACCCAACTGCGCGACATCCCCGGTGTCGACGCGCTGTATTTCACCATGCTCAACAGCAACAAGCGCTCGCTGACGCTCGACACCAAGAAGCCCGAAGGCAAGCAGGTGCTGGAGACGCTGATCCGCCAGTGCGACGTGCTGGTCGAGAACTTCGGCCCCGGCGCGCTCGATCGCATGGGCTTCACCTGGGAGCGCATCCAGGAGCTGAACCCGAAGATGATCGTCGCCTCGGTCAAGGGTTTCAGCGACGGCCACCACTACGATGACCTGAAAGTCTACGAAAACGTTGCGCAGTGCGCCGGCGGCGCCGCCTCCACCACCGGTTGGTGGAAGGGCGAGCACTCCGAGCCGACCATCTCGGCTGCCGCGCTCGGCGACAGCAACACCGGCATGCACCTCGCGATCGGCATCCTGACTGCCATCATCGGCCGCCAACAGAGCGGCAAGGGTCAGCGTGTGGCCTGCGCGATGCAGGACGCCGTGCTGAACCTGTGCCGCGTGAAGATGCGCGACCAGCAACGCCTCGACCGGCTCGGCTACCTCGAGGAGTATCCGCAGTACCCGCACGAGACCTTCGGCGACGTGGTGCCGCGCGGCGGCAATGCCGGCGGCGGCGGTCAGCCGGGCTGGATCCTGAAGTGCAAGGGCTGGGAGACCGACCCGAACGCCTACATCTACTTCACCGTGCAGGGCCATGCCTGGGAGCCGATCTGCGACGCGCTCGGCAAACCCGAATGGAAGACCGACCCGGCCTACATGACGGCCAAGGCACGCCAGCCGCACATCATGGACATCTTCGGCACCATCGAGAACTGGCTCAAGGACAAGACCAAATTCGAGGCCGTCGACATCCTGCGCAAGTTTGACATCCCCTGCGCGCCGGTGCTGTCGATGAAGGAACTGCTGCATGACAAGTCGCTGCGCGCGAGCGGCTCCATCGTCGAAGTCCCGCACAAGGAGCGCGGCAGCTACTGGACGATCGGCAGCCCGATCAAGTTTTCCGACCTGAAGCCGGAGGTCACCGCCTCGCCGCTGCTGGGCGAGCACACCGACTCCGTGCTGGCCGATCTGGGCTACACGGCGTCGCAGATCAAAGAGCTGCACGCTGCGAACGCGGTCTGATGCGCTGACTGCCACATCACTGTGGTGCATCATGGAACGGCGCCTGCGGGGCGCCGTTTCTGTTCTTGACCGCGATAGAGTCACTGCACAGGAGATCGCATGGAATCAATCATCGATTGCCACCAACTGGTGGCTGCCGTCGGTGACGCCGTCATCGCGTCCGACGCCAAGGGCGCGATCGTGCTGTGGAACCCGGGCGCGGTACGCATGTTCGGCTACAGCGAAGCAGAAGCGCTCGGCCAGTCGCTCGACCTGATCACGCCGGAGCGGCTGCGAAAGCGCCACTGGGAAGGCTACGACAAGTCGATGGCAACAGGCACCACGCGCTACGGCAACGATCTGCTGCGCGTGCCGGCCACGCACAAGGACGGGCGCTCAATGTCGATCGCGTTCACGGTGGCGATGCTGTTCGGAACCGATGAGAAGGTGAGCGCGGTCGTCGCGATCATCCGCGACGAGACGGTGCGCTTCAGTGACGAGCGCGCGCTGAAGAAGCGCATTGCCGAGCTCGATGCACAACTCGCAGCCGCATCCTGAATTTGAGAATGCTTGGAGAAGACGACATGAGCAAGGCATTGGAAGGCTACCGAATCCTCGATTTCACGCATGTGCAATCGGGCCCCACCTGCACGCAACTGCTGGCGTGGTTCGGTGCCGACGTCATCAAGGTCGAGCGCGCCGGCGAGGGCGATGCCACGCGCGGCCAGCTGCGCGACATCCCCGATGCCGACAGCCTCTACTTCACGATGCTGAACCACAACAAGCGCTCGATCACGATCGACACCAAGAAACCCAAGGGCAAGGAGGTGCTCGAAGCGTTGATCAAGCAGTGCGACGTGCTGGTCGAGAACTTCGCGCCCGGCGCGCTCGACCGCATGGGCTTCAGCTGGGAGCGAATCAACGAGCTGAACCCGAAGATGGTGGTGGCCTCGGTGAAGGGCTTCGGGCCGGGCAAGTACGAGGATTGCAAGGTCTACGAGAACGTCGCGCAATGCGCCGGCGGCTCGGCCTCGACGACTGGCTTCGACGACGGCCCGCCGATGGTCACCGGCGCACAGATCGGCGACAGCGGCACCGGCGTACACCTTGCGCTGGGCATCCTCGCGGCGCTCCTGCAGCGCCACAACACCGGCCGCGGCCAGAAGGTGCTCGCGCCGATGCAGGATGCAGTGCTCAACCTGTGCCGCGTCAAGCTGCGCGACCAGCAGCGGCTCGAACGCACGCACACGATGCACGAATACCCCCAGTACCCGGATGGCAAGTTCGGCAACGCGGTGCCGCGTGCCGGCAACGCCTCAGGCGGCGGCCAGCCCGGTTCGATCCTGAAGTGCAAGGGCTGGGAGACCGACCCGAACGCCTACATCTACTTCATCACGCAAGGCGCAGTCTGGCCCGCAGTGTGCAAGGTGATCGGCGAGGAAGACTGGATCACCGACGAAGCCTTCGCCACCCCGGCGGCGCGCCTGCTGCACCTCAAGCCGATCTTTGCGCGCATCGAGAAGTGGACGATGACCATGGACAAGATCGAGGCCATGGACATCCTGAACAAGTACGACATCCCGTGCGGGCCGATCCTGTCGATGAAGGAGATCGCCGAGGACGAATCGCTGCGCGCCAGCGGCACGATCGTCGAGGTCGATCACCCGGTGCGCGGCAAGTACCTGACGGTGGGCAACCCGATCAAGATGTCGGACAGCCCGACCCATGTGACGCGCTCGCCTTTGCTGGGCGAGCACACCGTCGAGGTTCTCCAACAGCTGGGCTACAACCAGGGGCAGATCGCGCAGATGCGCGCAGATCGCGTGATCTGACGGGATCGATGCGCAGCCCGCGATATATAAGCATTTGTGAATGATTTATAGAGAATAGTTTTACTGTTATTTATGGTCAGATTCTCGAACAATGGCTGCATCGACAACCAGCCGCCACGGAGATTCACACCATGAACAGCCGCTCGACACGCGACACCATCGAGACCGAACGCAACGCCTACAACGTTGCGTTTTGCGAACTGGGCCTGGCCTGGTACTGGGACGCCCAGACCTACGCCGAGCTGCGGGCCGCATCGCAGCAGAGCTGCCATGTGCGCCGCTACCTGGAGTCGCAACAGCCGCATTTGCTGCGGGCCTACGACGCCGACTTCCTGGTGCAGGCGATCGAGGCGAAGCGCATGCAGTTCAGCCGCACGTTGGCGTCCTAAGCCCTCACGCATCCGGAGAGACACATGACGACGCAGCTTCAACATTGGGTTCGATACCGGCAGGGCCGCAGCATCGGCTTCGGCACGCTGCACGGCGAACGCATCCATGAGCATAGCGGCGACATGTTCGATGCGCCCGAGCCCACCGGGCGCGAGCTGGCGATTGGCGAAGTCAGGCTCCTCAGCCCGACGCAGCCGACCAAGGTGATCGCGCTGTGGAACAACTTCGCCGCGCTCGGCGAGAAGCTCGGCCTGGCGGTGCCGGCCGAGCCGCTGTACTTGCTGAAGTCGCCGAACTCGTTCGCGGGCCCCTTCGATGTGATCCGCCAGCCCCGCAGCGGCGGCAAGGTCGTGTTCGAGGGTGAACTCGGTGTCGTGATCGGCAAGGTCGCAAGCGGCGTCCGCGAGGCGGACGCGATGACGCATGTGTTCGGATACACCTGCGCGAACGACGTGACCGAGGCAGACATCCTGAACCGCGACGCCTCGTTCACGCAGTGGGTACGTGCGAAGGGGCTTGACACCTTCTGCCCGATGGGCCCGGTGGTCGCCACCGGCTTGGACGCAGCGACGCTCGTCGTCACCACCACGCTCAACGACAGCGAGCGCCAAAACTATCCCGTCAGCGACATGCGTTTCTCCGTCGAGCGCCTCGTGAGCCTGATTTCGGCCGACATGACGCTCTACCCCGGCGACGTGATCCTGTGCGGCACGTCGATCGGCGTCGGCTCGATGAAGCCGGGCAGCGACATCACCGTCGAGATCGCCGGCATCGGCGCGCTGCGCAATCGCTACGAATAGCGGCCCGTTCCGAGCGCCCAAGAATTCACATCAAGGAGTCTGCAATGAAAGTGGCAATCATCGGCGCCGGAGCGATCGGCGGCTACGTGGGCGTGAAGCTCGCGCTGGCCGGCGAAGACGTGACCTTCATCGTGCGCGGCGCGAACCTCGCGGCGATCAAGGCCAATGGCATGAAGCTCATCATGGCCGACGGCACCGAGCATGTCGCCCGCGGCGTGCGCGCCACCAGCGACTATGCCGAGGCCGGCCCGCAGGACGTCGTCATCCTCGCGATGAAGGCGCACCAGGTGGAGGCCGTCGCGCGTGACGTGCCCAAGCTGTTCGGCCCCGACACCGCCGTCGTAACAATGCAGAACGGCATCCCGTACTGGTACTTCGAGAAGCACGGCGGCGCCTTCGAGGGCACGCGCGTGAACAGCGTCGACCCGAGCGGTGTCGTCGGCGAGTGCATCCCGGCCAGGCGCGTGATCGGCTGCGTTGTCTACCCGGCGTCGGAGCTGATCGCGCCGGGCGTGGTCAAGCACATCGAGGGCGATCGCTTTCCGGTAGGCGAGCTCGACGGCTCGGCCAGCGAGCGCGTCAACCGCATCTCGGCCTGCTTCACGAATGCCGGCTTCAAGGCGCCAGTCCTCGACAACATCCGCGCCGAGATCTGGCTCAAGCTGTGGGGCAACCTCACGTTCAACCCGATCAGCAGCCTGAGCCATTCGACGCTGGTCGACATCTGCGAGTTCCCGCTCACGCGCGCGCTCGCTGCCTCGATGATGAGCGAGGCGCAGGCCGTGGCGCTCAAGCTCGGCATCGAGTTCCGCGTGACGCTGGACAAGCGCATCGCCGGCGCCGAGAAGGTCGGCAGGCACAAGACCTCGATGCTGCAAGACATCGAGGCCGGTCGCGCACCCGAGATCGATGCGCTGGTTGGTACCGTGGTCGAGCTCGGCCGCCTGACCGACACGCCGACACCGCACATCGATACGGTCTACGCGCTCGTCAAGCTGCTCGGCAAGAGCATGGACGAGCGGCGCGGCCGGGTGCGGCTGCAAGAGATGGCGCAAGCAGCATGATGAAGCGCGCACGCAGAGCCCGCATCGTCGCCACGCTCGGGCCGGCCACTTCGGGCGAGGCCGCGATCCGCGCCTTGTTCGAGGCGGGTGTCGACGTCTTTCGGCTCAACTTCAGCCACGGCTCGCAAGCCGACCATGCGCAGCGGCTGGCGAGCATCCGCCGACTCGAAGCCGAGTTCGGTCGGCCGATCGGCGTGCTGCTCGATCTGCAAGGGCCGAAGCTGCGCCTGGGCACCTTCACCGGTGGCAAGGCGCAGCTGAACGCAGGCTCGCGCTTTCGGCTCGACTTGAACCCAGCGCCTGGCGACGGGCAACGCGCGCCGCTGCTGCACCCGGAGATATTCGAAGCGCTCAAGCCCGGTACCGAGCTGCTGCTCGACGACGGCAAGCTGCGCCTGCACGTCGATGCCTGTGGAGCCGAGTTCGCCGATACGACGGTGATCAACGGCGGCCCGATCTCCGATCGCAAGGGCGTCAACGTGCCCAGCGTCGTGCTGCCGCTCTCGCCGCTCACGCCGAAGGATCGCGAGGATCTCGAGTTCGGCCTGGGCCTGGGCGTGGACTGGGTCGCGCTGTCCTTCGTGCAGCGGCCCGAGGACATCACCGAGGCGCGCGCGATCATCGGCGACCGCGCCTGGATCATGGCCAAGCTCGAGAAGCCCGCAGCGATCCACGAGCTTGCGGCAATAGTCGCACTGGCCGATGGGATCATGGTTGCGCGCGGTGATCTCGGCGTCGAACTGCCGCCCGAAGAGGTTCCCGAGCTGCAGCGCCTGATCGTGCGGAGCTGCCGCCAGGCCGGCAAGCCGGTGGTGGTGGCCACGCAGATGCTGGAGTCGATGATCCATGCGCCGGTGCCGACGCGCGCCGAGGTCTCCGACATCGCGACCGCGATCTATGACGGCGTCGACGCGGTGATGCTGTCGGCCGAGTCGGCCTCGGGTGCGTACCCGATGGAAGCGGTGGCGATGATGAACCGCATCATCGCGCGGGTCGAAGCATCGCCCTCGTACCGCGCCGGCATCGAAGCCTCGCACACGCCGGCCGAGGCGACGACCGCCGATGCGGTGTGCTGCTCGCTGGGCCGCGTGGCCGCACTGATCGCGCCGGCCGCGACGATCACGTACACGTCGTCCGGATTCACCAGTTTGCGCGCCGCGCGCGAGCGACCGGCCGCACCCATCCTGAGCCTGACACCCGAAGTGAACACCGCGCGTCGACTCGCGCTCGTGTGGGGCGTGCATGCGGTGCTCGTCGATCAAATTCACGATGTGGGCGAGATGATCCGCTGCGCGAATCGCACCGCCGTGATCGAAGGTTTCGCGGGCGCAGGCGCCGATGTCGTGATCGTCGCCGGGCTGCCGTTCGGCGAGCCGGGCACGACCAATCTCCTGCACGTGTCGAGGATCGCAGGAGCGACAACCAGGGGTACTTGATGCAATGAAACACGCGACGCTGCGCCAGCTTAAGGTCTTCGAGGCGGTCGCGCGGCTGTTGAGTTTTTCGCGTGCGGCGCAAGAACTGCACTTGACGCAACCCGCGGTCTCGACGCAGGTCAAGAAACTCGAGGACCATGCCGGACTCGCGCTGTTCGAGCAGTTCGGCAAGAAGGTCTACCTGACCCCGGCCGGTGCCGAACTGCTCGACATCAGCCGCGGCATCATTCAGCAGTTCGAGATCGCCGAGAGCGCGATGACGCAGTTCAAGGGCGTCTCGGGCGGCAAGCTCAACGTGGCCGTGATCAGCGCCGGCGACTACTTCTTTCCGCGCCTGCTGGTCGAGTTCATCGGCCGGCATCAGGGTGTGGTGCTGAACTTCACGGTGCACAACCGCGAGGAGCTGCTCGCGCACATGGTCGCGAACCTGACTGATCTGGCGATCATGGTTCGCCCGCCGGTGGAGTTCGAGATGGTCGCCGAGCCGTTTGCACCGCACCCGTATGTGATCGTCGCGCCCGCGGGTCACGCGCTGGTGGGCGAGACAGGCATCCGCGTCGAGCGGCTGTTGCGCGAACCCTTCGTGGTGCGCGAGAAAGGTTCGGACACGTGGCAATCGATGCAGGAGGCTTTCGGTGCACACATCGATCGCCTCAACATCGCGATGCAGATCAAGAGCACCGAGACCATCAAGCAGGCCGTGATCGCCGGTCTCGGACTGGGCTTCCTGTCGGCGCACACGATCGCGCAGGAGCTGCGCAGCGGCAGCCTGAGGGTGCTCGATGTGCGCGGCTTCCCACTGACGCTGAACTGGTACGTCGTGCACCGGCGTCACAAGCGCCTGCCGCCGGTGGCGCAGGCGTTCAAGGACTTTTTGCTGAGCGAAGGCGCGAGCCTGATCGCGCAGACGATGGCTACTTGACGAACGTCGTGTCGGTTGGCGCCTGCGGCGGAATCTTGATTGCCAAGGCCTTGAAGCGCCCGCTGGTCTGCACCGTGCCGGCGTGGTTCGTGCCCTTCGGGATGATGAGCAGCATGCCGGGCCGGATTTCGCGCTGGGTGTCACCCAACCAAGCGGTGCCGGTGCCTTCGACGATGTACTGGATCTCGTTCGCGTCGGTGTGGAAGTGCTTGCCGACATTGCCCATCTGCACCGCGATCGTCGCCTGCTCGGTCGCAACCAGGCCTTTGGAGCGCAGGTCCGGGTTTGGTGTGGTGGGCAGGTCGGCCTCCTTGATCGCCGCGATGTCGATGATCATCGGTGTCAGGCCCGGCGCCTGCGCCTGCGCGCTGGGCAGCAGGCGCTGCGCGAGCGGCGACACGGCGAGGCCGGCACCGAAAGCCAGGGCGAGCGACAGGGTGGAGATGAGACGCATGTGAGGCGTCCTCACTTCTTTTTTGCTGCGGCCGGCTTGGCCGCAGGCGCGCCGCCTTGCAGACCTTCGGACATGCCGATCAGCACCCCGCTGACCAGCGCGGCGTAACCATCGAGCATCGCCTGCGCGGTCTTCGCGCCCGCGGTGCGGCCGTCGCGCAGCGCGGTCTGCGTCTGCGCCATCAACTGCTCGACCGTTAGCGTCGCCTGCGCGCCCGTGTCGGTCCCCTTGATCTTCATCGCGCTGAGCACGTGTTCCCAAGGGCCCTGCATCCCCTGCATCGGCGCGCTCGCGCCCTGCACGGCCTTGGTCACAGTCGCGAAGAAGGTGTCTTCCATCTTCTCAAGGTTGTCGATCGCAGTCTTGAGTTGCTTCTCTTTCAACGCCGCACCCTGGTCGACGAATTGCTGCAAGGCCTTGCGATTGGCCTGGACGGCCTGCAGCAGCGCGTTGTCCATTCCCGCGAAGGCCTTGGTCAGCATCGCCTCGACATCGACCGGGCTGGCGACATTCTTCGCTGCACCGGCAGTGGCCGAGTTGGTCACGGTCTTGATAACCTTCTTGATGTTCTCCATCGTCAGCTCACGGCCCTGCAAGGCCTTGAGCGTGGCCTCGGCGACGGCCTTGCGCAGCGCCTCGCCCTGCTTGGCGGTGGCTTCGGAAAACATCTTGGCGATGGCGTCTTGGTCGATTCCTGACTTGATCATGAGCGGCTCCTTGTGGTTTGAATTCGAGATGCACGCATCACTGCATGTGCTGCCCGCCGTTAATTGCGATGTTCGCGCCGGTCAGGAACGCGGCCTCTTCGGACGCGAGGTAGATGATGAGGCCGGCCACCTCTTCGGGCTTGCCGAGGCGGCCGACCGGGATGTGCGGCAAGATCTTGGTGTCCAGCACTTCCTTGGGGATCGCCGTGACCATCTTCGTGCCGATGTAGCCCGGCGAGATCGTGTTGACGGTAACGCCGCGCTTGGCGACTTCGAGCGCGAGCGCCTTGGTGAAACCATGCACGCCGGCCTTCGCGGCCGAGTAGTTGGTCTGGCCGAACGCGCCTTTCGAGCCGTTCACCGACGAGACGTTGATGACGCGACCCCAGCCGCGCTCGACCATGCCGTCGGCGACCTGCTTGGTCATGTTGAACAGGCTGTCCAGGTTGGTGCGAATTACCGCATCCCAATTGACCTTGTCCATTTTCTTGAAGGTCATGTCGCGTGTGATGCCCGCATTGTTGACGAGCACGTCGACCGCGCCGAGCCTTGTGTGCACCTCGGCGACGGCTTTCGCGCACGAGTCGATGTCGGCCACGTCGCAGGCCACGGCGAGAATGTCGTAGCCATTGGCCTTCATGCCCGCGACCCATTCAGCCGACTTGGTGTTGCTGGGCGAATAGGTCACGACGACCTTGTAGCCGGCGTCGACCATCTTGGTCGAGATCGTTTCGCCCAGGCCACCCATACCGCCCGTGACCAGAACCACGCGTTGCTTCGCTGCTGTCATTTGTTCGTCTCCTTGGTGATGTTGAATGAGTGTCAGCCCGGACGCGCGGCGGTAACCGGCATGTATGCAGTGCTCTGGTCGAGTTCTGCTTCAGGGTTGTCAGACTCGGTGCTGGTTGGATTGTCCAGCTCGCGTCCGAGGCGATGTTGATCCAGGTCACCGGTCCACTTCGCGACCACGATCGTGGCCACGCCGTTGCCGATCAGGTTGGTGAGCGCCCGCGCTTCCGACATGAAGCGGTCGATGCCCAGAATCAGGGCCAAACCAGCGACTGGTACGGTGCCGACGGCCGACAGCGTTGCCGCCAGCACAATAAATCCGCTTCCCGTCACGCCCGCTGCGCCCTTGGAGGTGAGCAG